>NHHO02000028.1 GCA_002171035.2 Candidatus Pelagibacter sp. TMED165 | reverse complement strand
TTTAAATTTTTTATACCTGCTTGATTAATAATATTAATAAAATCTTTTGAAGACCCATCCATAATCGGTATTTCTTTGTTGTTTACTTCTACTATAGCATTATCTATACCAGTTATATAAAAAGCAGCCATTAAGTGTTCAACAGTAGAAACTTCTGTGCCGAAAGAATTTGAGAGAGTAGTACAAAGTTTGGCAGAAGAGACATTTTTAAAATTTGCCTCAATTATATTGTTTTCTTTTAAATCCACTCTTTTAAATTTTATGCCCTCATCTTCACCAGCAGGCAATATTTTAATTTGTGAAATAACTCCAGAGTGAAGTCCTATACCGTTAAATGAAATAGGCTTAATAAGTGTTTTTTGAAGTAATTCTTGCATGGAGCTATATATAGAGAATAAATTCATTAACCTTAAAACAACTAATGTTTCAAAAAATAACTGAAATCATTAATTAAAAAATGATGAAAAAATCCTTGAAATTATTGACTTTTTAGTCTGAACAATGGGTATAGCCTCTTTCTCCCAACCTTTAGCTATTAATTCAGCAGATGCAGCAGGATCTAAAGTATAGCTATTATTTGTTGAGTTTAAAAAATTTATATTTTCTTGAGAATTAAAATTATTCTCAAAAAAGCTATGAAGATTTTTCATCAAACGATCTTCTAAAAATTTAATATTAATTATTTGATTTGATTGCTTGCAACTAACTAAATTAATATTTTTAATATAAATTATATTTAGCATCTCGTTTATTCGAGCAGAAATTATTTCATTCAAGTGTGATATGGATATTTTTCTATACAAATTTCCATTAAAATAACTTTTATTCAAAAATAATTCTTTTTTATTCTCGTCTTGAAATTTATCTAATTTTTCATTTAAAAGTATTTTTTCTACAGTTTCATAATCTAGTGAACATAGTTTACAAATATCATTTAAAATTATTTTAGATCCAAAGTTAAATGACTCATTGTATACATATGAGGAATTGCTAAAAAAAGATATTGAACTTTTATCTTTTTCTATTTTAATATTAAAAAAATTTTTATTTTCTTTATATCTATTAATTAATTCTGTTCCTTCTACAAAATTTTTTAGTACTATTTTTTCAATATTTAAATTACATTTATTCATTACTAAATTTAAATTTTTTAAATCATTTGTCGGTAGTAAAAAAAAAGTTAATTGCTGATTGTAAAAATTACCATGCAAACCTATAGGTAAAGTTTTAACCTCGGTATTGTCTAAATTAAATTTTGAATTGAATAAATGAATTAAACTTAAATTTTTATTATTTTCTAATATAAGCTTTTTTAAATTATTTAAAACAAACGAAATATCATCTTTTTGGACTTGTCTCCCATATAATTTTTTAGAACCTGAAATATTAATACACTTAGCATTATTTTGATCTAGAACTATAGAAACATCTTTAAAAGTAAAATTAATTTTATCTTCAATAATTTTCATTTGATTATAAATTATCTCATATGATTTATTTGCATCAGTTATTTTTCCGTTTGTAACTCCTTCACTTTTAATATCAATAATTTCTAAAAAATTTGGATTTAATTCGTGATTAAATTTGAGTACTAAAAAAATAAATTTTTTTTCACTTATTTCTATGATCAATTTTGGTTTATTTAATTGCATGAGTCTAATTTAAAATAATTTGATTATTTATCCTATAATCAAATATTTTATATTTATTAAAGTCCTCTTTATTGCCAATTTCAATATAGTTTTTTAAACTTTCTAAATAATTGATCTCTGGAAGTTTAATTATAATATCATTTTTTAAAATTATATCCCATCGACCTACTTCAAATGATAAAAAAGATTTTATACTATACAGAGGAAAGTCAATTTTATTAAGATCCAAATAAAGCTTATAGAATTCTTTATTCTCTCCGAATACTGTCGGTAATTTATTATATTCTTCTAATTTTTTAAAATTGATTAAATTTCCTTTATCTGTGATATAAAATTTCTTTTTTTTTTTAATTAAAATTGCCACAGGTTTTTTTTCATAAATAGAAATTATAATTGTAGAAGGGTAAATTTTTTTTGTTTTAATTCCATGTATAAAATCAATATCAGCGATTGCATTGTTAATATCTTGATTGTTTATAAACATCAAATTTTTACCTTTAATGTGATCTAATTTATAAACAATTTTTTCACTACTTATTATATTATTATTTCGTATCGATATTTGTTTGACCGGAAATAAAACACTAGAAGAATATTTTTTTATATTTGGGCTGTAGGTTGACAGTAATAATAAAGTTAATAATAAAATAAAAAATTTAGATGTCCTAGTCATTAATATTTATTAATTTTTGCATTAGATATAATCTTCTTGACAAGACCCTTAAAAGAAATTCCTTTATATTTGGAGATTTCAGGTACTAATGATAAATTTGTCATGCCTGGTTGGGTGTTAATTTCTAATAGGTAAAATTTGTTTTTGAAAAATTTAAAATCTGACCTTGTAACACCGCTGCATTTTAATGCCTTATGTGTTTTGAGTGAAATATTAAGTACTTCATTGTATTTTTTTTTATTTAAATTTGCAGGCATAATGTGTTCTGTTTTAGATGATTTTAAGTACTTCGCTTTATAATCATAAAATTTTCTTTTTGGTTTTAGTTCAATAGCTCCTATTGCTTTATTGTTAATCACTGCAGCCTGAATCTCTTGTCCACCTATAAATTGTTCAAATATTAGATTGTCATAATTGATAAATAAAATTTTTGTATTTTTAATCAAACTCATGAAATTTTTACATATTCTCACTCCTATACTAGAACCTTCACATGTAGGTTTTACTACTATTGGATATTTTAATCTTCCCTTTATTATTTTTTTCATCAAAAGTTTATTGCTAAATTTATTTTTGTTTAAAAAAAAATATTGAGGGGATAGTATTTTATTTTTAAAAAAAATTTTTTTTGAAATTACTTTATCCATTGCATTCATCGATGAAATCACTCCTGAATGCGTATAAGGTATTCCTAAATACTCAAAGTAGGTCTGGGCTATTCCGTCTTCTCCGTCTTTACCGTGTAAAGCATTAAAAATTATATCAATTTTTTTTGGATCTATTTCATTAAAAGATTTTATCAAAGGATCAAATGTAATTACTTTATAACCAAGATTTTTAATAGCTCTAATACAAGCCTTTCCACTTTCCAAACTTACTGCTCGCTCTCTGGAAGTTCCACCCATTATAACTAAAATTCTCTTTTTTTTTTTCATCTATCCTCTCCAACAATCTTTAATTCTAAGTCTAATTTTATTCCTGTTTTTTTAAAGACAGCAGATCTTACTTTTGCAATTAATTCCTCTATATCTCTCGAAGTCGCTTCTCCTTTATTTTCAAAAAAATTACAATGTTTTTTCGATATAAAAGCATTTCCAACAGAAATATTTTCACATTTTGATTCTTTGATTAATTCCCAGGCTTTTTTATTTTTAGTATTTTTGAAAGTGCTTCCACAAGTATTTATTTTACTTGGCTGGGAATATTTTTTTTTTTCTATTAATTGTTTTTGGTAATTTCTAATAACTTCTTTATTTGAAATTTCTCCTTTAAATTTGGCACTTATAATAACAAGATCTTTTTTTAAGTCACAACCTCTATATGAAAAATTAATATTATCTTTTTTGATTTCTAATTTTTTCCCTTCAAAAGTAATTACAGTAACTGACTCTAGAATTTGTGAAACATCAAATCCATAACATCCACTATTCATTCTTATTGCACCTCCTATAGATCCAGGAATACATGACAAAAATTCTAAACCAGCTAATGAATTTTCAGTTGCAAAATCAGATACTTTTTTATCGATTGTTGCGGCTCCTGCTTCAATAATATTATCCTTTAATACCCTGATAAATGAAAAATTTGGACTTAACTTAATAGCAATACCTTTAAAACCTCCATCTCTATATAAGGTATTTGATCCTACTCCCAGGACGTGGATAGCTTTCTGCATTTTTTTTGCAGTTATCAAAAAATTCTTTAATTGCTCAACATCACGTGGTTTAAAAAAAATCTCAGTTGGTCCACCGATTTTAAACCAACTGTATTTATTGAGGTTTTCATCATAAATAATTTGGTCACCAAAATATTTTTTTAAATCATTATTTTTATTTATCATAAGTTGTTTTTTAAGTTTCTCATCCACTGGGAAATAGATCCTGCACCCATACCTATTATTATCTCATCCGAAATTAGATTTTTTTTTAAATATTTTTTAATATCAATTTCATTTTTTATATTTACTACTTGTACTTTAGAATTTTTGGCAATAGATTTGGCAAAATTATCTTCATTAAATTTTTTATCCTTTTTTTCACCTGCTGGAAAAATTGGACAAAGAATTAATAAGTTTGTTTTTTTGAAACATTTATTAAATTCTTTTTTTAGTATTTTTACTCTTGAATACCTATGAGGTTGAAAAATAGTGATAATTTTTCTATTTTTATAAACTTCTTTAACACTCGAAAGAACAGACTCAATTTCAGTAGGGTGATGAGCATAATCATCGTAAAAATTATTTTTATTTTTTGTAAAAATTTTTGTCATTCTTCTTTGAACCCCTGAAAATTTTTTAAGAGCTCTTTTGATTATATCGTGGTTTATTCCTAAGTTATCGCATATTGCAATAGCTGCTGCTGCATTAGAAATATTATATCTTCCTATTAAGTTTAAATTAATATTTTTAATATAATTTCTTTTTCTATAAATATTTATTTTTAAATCAAAAAAAGAGTTTTTTAGATTAGTTTTAATATTTAAAATCTGGTAGTTAGATCTTTTATTAAAACCATATGTTAAATAGTTATTGGACTTTACTTGTTTTAAAATTTTTTTTAGCTTTAAGTTGTCTAAACAAACTATACATTTTCCTATGGGTGGTGTTTTATTTATGAATTTAATAAAAGAATTTTCCAAATTCTTGTAACTCTTATAATAATCTAAATGCTCATGATCTAAATTTGTAACCACGGAATAATTAATAGGAAATTTTAAGAAACTGCCGTCTGACTCATCTGCTTCTAATACAGCCCAATCACCTTTACCAAATTTAGCATTGTTTTTAATAGAGTTAATCACTCCTCCATTAATGATTGTAGGATCTAGCTTCGCTTCAGATAGAATCTTGGAAACTAAGGACGTTGTTGTTGTTTTTCCGTGAGATCCTGTAATCACTATATTTTTTTTGAGGGCAACTATATTTGCTAACATGTCAGCTCTTTCATAAATTGGTAATTTTCTTTTTATGGCTCCAACTAATTCAATATTATTAGTTTTAATTGCGGATGATTTTACAATTATAGTTGCTCTTGAAATGTTCTTGAGGTGATGACCTTTAAATATTTTTATACCTATTTTTTTACAGTTATCAGAATTCCTATTATATCCTAAATCACTACCCTGAATATTAAAACCCATTATTTTCATCACTTGAGCTAGACCGCTCATACCGATACCACCAATTCCTACGAAATGAATTATTTCTTTGTTACCAATATTAATATTTTTCATATATTAAACTTTTAATTACTTTATCTATTTTTTTATAAACAAAAACATCTGAATACTGATTTTGCTTTTTTATAGTTTTTTTTAATAAAGATTTATCTTTGCAAATAGATTTTATCAATTGAAATAAATTTTTATCAATTTGACTTTCTTCTATAAGAAAAGAAAAACCTTTTTTTTTGTAATATAGGGCATTTTTAAGTTGATGATTGTCAGCCGATGTAGGCAATGGTATCGAAATAAATGGGATTTTGCAGTTAATAAGTTCTGCTGACATGGAAGCTCCCGAACGAGTTATAACTAGATTAGATTTGTAAAGATAATTAGTAATATTTTTAGTAAAACTAAATAGTTTAAAATCAATTTTGTTTTTTCTATAAATAGCAGATAGGGATTTTTTTTGACCATCTAAACATTGTTGATATATCTTAAGACCTAATTTCTCTTTGGTACATTTAATTATAATTTTCGGTAATTTTTCAGCAAATACTTTTGCAGCTTGACTGCCACCTAATATTAATAAGCTTAATTTCTGATTTATTCTACTGAAATTTTTCTTTTTTAGTTCTAAAATTTCTTTTCTAATTATATTTCCTGTTACCACTATTTTAGATTTATATTGAGATTTTATACCCTCTATATTTCCATAAGAAATAATTATTTTTTTTGCAAACGGTAGTAAATATTTATTTGTTTTTCCTAAAATAAGATTATTTTCATAAATTATAAATGGAATACCGATAATTTTAGCTGCGATGCATACAGGAAATGATGAATAGCCTCCCATTCCAAAAATCATATTAGGTCTAGAGTGAAGTAGATAAATAATTGAAATAATTATTGCTTTTAAAATTCTTAAAAAACTTAGAATTAAAGTAAAAAAATTTCTTTGAAATATAGTTGAAGATGAAATTATTTTCACATTATAGTTTCTAGATTTTTTTAAATACTTTAAGCCTCTATTATCAACCGTTATATCAACTAAAAAATTATTTTCTATTAGATGCTTAGCTAAACCGTTGGCTGGCATAACATGTCCTCCAGTTCCTCCGGTAGCTATTAATATTTTAATATTTTTAGATCTCATAATCATTAAACCTATTCTTAGTATAATTTAAAATTACACCAGCTAAAATTCCACTCCCGAGTAATGAGGAGCCTCCATAACTTAAGTAGGGCAGAGTCATTCCGGTAGTGGGTAATAAACTTGTATTTACGCCTATATGAATAAATGTTTGAAAGACTAAAAGAGAAGCAAGTCCGCACAGTGAAATTTTAATTATAAGATCTTTTTCTAAGACTGTTTTTTTTATAATCCTAAAAGCAATATAAAGAAATATAGTAATTAAAATTATAGAAACTAAAGATCCAAATTCTTCTGAGATAACTGCAATCACATAATCTGTATGTGCTTCTGGAACGCTATCTTTTAAAATTCCTTCTCCCATTCCTTGACCTTTAATACCGCCTTGTTTAATAGCATCTAAAGCTTTTTGTGTTTGAAAACTATCTCCTTTATTAGGATCCATAAAAGTGGTTAAACGATTAGTAATGTAATTAAATTTTTGAGGCAAAAACATTAATAAGCTTGATAAAGAAATTAAAAAAGTTACAAAAATAAAAAAAATATAAAGAACACTTATACCAGAAATAAATACCATAGACATCCATGTTCCCATTAATAAAATAGATTGACCGATATCTGGTTGATTAATCAAAAGTATAATTATAGATACAAGTAATAAAAAGCTTAGAAAGTAAGAAGTGTTGGATGTTTTTTCTGAGTTTTGCGCTAAGATATTTGCAACAACTAAAATAAAAAAAGGTTTGATTAACTCTACTGGTTGTAACCTAAAAAGATAAAAATCCAACCATCTTTTTGCTCCTTTAACTTCAATACCTATAATTGGGACTAGGCATAGTAATATAAAGACTATTATGAATGAAGGTATAATAATTTTCTTTAAAAAATTTTGATTTAAAAATGAAATTATTAACATCAAAAATAACGATAAAAGAACAAATAATAAATGTTTTAAAAAAAAAAAGTAATAATCTTTATTTAATCTCTCTCCAGCTAAAGATGAAGTAGAAGCAAAAGAAAAAAAAAGTCCAAGTAAAAAAAGAATAATAAAGCTTAATAATAATTTCTTATCAATATTTCTCCAATAAATATTAATTCTATTTTTTAATAGTTCTGTTAACATAAAATTTAACTAATTTTTTAAATTGATTTCCTCTGTCTGCAAAGTTTTCAAATTGATCATAAGAAGCGCTTGATGGACTCAATAAAACTACTGATTTATTGTTGAAGTTTTTAATATCTATCAAAATTTTTTTAATTGCTTTTTTTAAATTGAAAGATATTGAGTAATCAATCCTATTTTTAAAATATTTCTTAAAATAATTAGTATGGTTACCTATGATATAGGCTTTGCTTATATTATCTTTAAACTTATTAAGTTTAAATTTATCTTTGTACTTTGGAAGACCTCCTAAAATCCAGAAAATATTTTTATTATTGCTTAAAGCAAATTTGGTTGACTCGAAACTTGTAGCTTTAGAATCNTTAATAAATATAACATTCTTTTTTTTATAAAATATTTCATATCGATGAGGTAATCCTTTAAAGCTTTCAAGAGCGGAAATGAATTTTTTTTTATTAATTTTTAATACTTTTGATAAGGTGTAAACAAAGCTCATATTTTCTCTATTTGCACTTGAGTTTAAATAATCATTTTTAATTTTAATTTTTTTGAAGTCATTTGAATTAACTAACTTTATTTTGCTTTTTATTTTTTTTAAATTTACACTTTT
Source organism: Candidatus Pelagibacter sp. TMED165 (assembly GCA_002171035.2). Next base: position 8,561 of record NHHO02000028.1, on the reverse strand, counting down.
TTTTAATTCTTTGTTCAAAAAACCTACATCTTTTACATTTTGTAGTTGAAAAATTTTAATTTTAGATTTTAAATATTTTTGCTTAGAGCCATGCCAGTCTAAATGATCATTTGCAAAATTTAAAAAGATTGCATAGTTGGGCTTGATAAATTTTGAATATGAAAGCTGAAAGGAAGAAACTTCAAGTACTAAATAAGTTTTTTCGCAATAATCAAGGTCCAATACAGGTTTGCCTATATTTCCTCCTAATTTTACTTTAAATTTATTTTTTTTTAATAAATATTCAATCATTTTACACGTGGTAGATTTACCATTTGTTCCTGTAACAACTATTGATTTAAAAAAAGGTTTGTTCAAAAATAAAAGATCTATATCTGTGATAATTTTTTTTTTGTTTTTTTTAAGTTTTTTACTGAAAGATGCTAGGTTTATATCTATACCTGGGCTAATTACAATATAGTCTATGTTATCTATCTCTTTTGATGATTTTATAATCTTATTTTTTTGCTTAAAATTTTTCCTAAGATCTTTTTTGTCATCCCAAACAAAGTAATTCTTAATCTTTTTTTTTTTAAAATAGTTTAGAACCGAAATTCCTGTAACTCCTAAGCCATAAATTATGAAACTTTTTTTTTTTAAATTTACAAAAGTATTCATTTAATTTTATCTTAGCTTTAAAGTGGCTAAGCCAACTAACGCTAATATTATTGCTATGATCCAAAATCTAATAACTATCGTTGACTCCGCCCACCCTTTTTTTTCGAAATGATGATGTATTGGTGCCATCATAAAAACTCTTTTGCCAGTTAGTTTAAAAGAAATTACTTGAATGATTACTGATACAGTTTCTAGAACAAATAACCCTCCGATTATCGCCAAGACAATTTCATGTTTACTGATTATTGCTACTGCAGCGAGAGAACCACCTAATGAAAGTGAACCTGTGTCTCCCATAAATATTTTGGCTGGAGGAGCATTATACCAAAGAAAACCCAAACAAGACCCAACTATTGAACCACAAAAAATCGAAAGCTCTCCAACATCAGGGATATACTGCAACTTTAAATATTCTGAGAAGATAGTGTTTCCAACTACATAGCTAATTAGAGTAAAAGATAAAGCCACTAACATCACTGGGACAGTTGCAAGACCATCTAAACCATCTGTAAGATTCACAGCGTTAGATGACCCAATAATTACAAATAGTGCAAAAGGAATAAAAAAAAGTCCCATCTGCCAAATTAAATTTTTAAAAAAAGGAAAATATAAATTATATAAATATTTGTGATCAGAAAAGTGAATCAATATGTATAATGCAATTGCACTAATTGCTAATTGCCCAAAAAACTTAAGCTTAGAATTCAATCCTCTGGAGTTTTCATATTTAATCTTTAATAAATCATCAATTAAACCTAGAAGACCTAGACTTAATGAAACAAAAATCAATGTCCAAATATAAACGTTACTTAAATCAGCCCATAATATAGTGCCAGAAATCATTCCTATTATAATTATTAGACCTCCCATAGTTGGTGTGCCAGATTTTTTTATAATATGGTCAATCGGTCCATCTTGCCTTATGGGACCAGTTATTTGTTTTTTTGAAAATAATCTGATTAATGGTCCACCTATTATAAATACTACAATCAAAGATGTGATCAAAGAAAGCCCTGTTCTAAAAGTAAGATATTTGAAAACATTTAAAAATGAATAACTATCAACTAAAGATGTTAAAAAATTAAACAACATTATTTAAACCCTTTATAATTTTTTTTGACAACATGTTTAATCCGGTAGCATTGGACCCTTTAATCATTATATAATCTCCATCTTTAATAATACTTGAAAAAATTTCATCAAAATCACTCATATTCTGTAAAATATTTCCTCTCATATTATGTTTAGTATATTTATAAGTATTCAATATCTTATCTCCATAAACAAATAACTTGTCTATATTAGATTTGTTTATAACTTTTGATAGATCTTTGTGGTAAAAATTTGACTTATCGCCTAATTCGAGCATGTCACCTAATAATAAATATTTCTTGAAATTTTTTTTCTTTATATTTGACAAACTAATTATTGCATTTTTTGTAGAAAAAGGATTCGCATTATAACTTTCATCGATGAGTTTAAAGTTGGTGTGAAATCTTTTAATCTTATGAACTTTACCCCTTCCTTCAACTAGGTCAAAATTAGAAAAAAAATTTTCAATTTTTTTAAGATCTAAGCCTAGAACTTTTAAAACTGCTATAGAAGATAATATATTATAAAAATTAATTTTTTTTGATTTAATGTTTATAACTTTATTAAAAACTCTAATTTTTAAATCAAATTGTTTTTTTAATTTTTTTAATCCTGCAAGTTGAATATCTGATAACTTTGAAAATCCATACGAGATAATATTAATTTTCTTTTTACTTGCAATATTATTTAAATAATTGAAGAATTTATCATCGCGATTTAATATAATATATCCTCCAGTAGTAATATTATTGATAATTTCTGATTTTGCATTTGCTATTCCCTTTAAGTTTTTGAAATTTTCTATATGTGCCTCTGCTATATTTGTAATAATTCCAATATTTGGTTTTATAAGTTTTGTAAGCTTATTAATTTCTCCAGGTTTGTTCATCCCTACTTCAAAAACACCAAATTTATCAGTTTTTCTTAAATTTGATAAGCTGATAGGTACTCCAAAATTATTGTTAAAGGATTGCGGTGAATAATAAGTTTCAGAATATTTTAAAAGTAGTTTGCCCAACATAGTTTTTAAAGTTGTTTTTCCTGAACTGCCGGTAATAGCAATAATTTTTGCTTTTGAAGCTGCTCTTTTTGTTTTGGCAAAATTATATAAAAAACTATATGAATTCTTAACTTTCAATAATTTATTAGATTTTTTTTTGGTTTTTTGAGAGATTATACAAATCTTTGCCCCATTTTTAATAGACTCGTTAATAAAATTATGTCCATCCTTGTGCTTTCCTTTTAAAGCTATAAATAAATCATTTTTTTTTATTTTTTTTGAATTTGTAGAAATATTATTAAAATTTAGATTTAATTTCTTACCAAATACCTCATTTAATATTTCTAAATTGTGCGATAAATTAATTAACTTTTTATTAGTTTTCTCAAATTTGATTTTGGTTTTATTTATTATATTTTTATCAGATATAAATATTATTTTATTTCCATAATCTTGATAATTTTCATGACCTTTACCAGCAACAAGAATTATTTCTTCACTTTTGCTATGTCTTAATGAAGTTTGAATAGCATCTTTACGGTTTGCTATTTCATGGAAAGTATCTTTTGATAAATATTTTATTATTTCTTTACGTATTTTTTTTGGATTTTCTTTTCTTGGATTATCATCTGTTACATAAATATTATTACTATAATGTTTTGCAATTTCTGACATTATGCGTCTTTTTTTTTTATCTCTTTCACCGCCGCATCCAAATACTAAAGTTATTTCTTTTTTAAAATAATCACTTAATGAATTTAAAACTGTTTTTAATGCATCGGGCGTATGTGCATAATCGATAAAAACTTTTGTACCGTTAGGAAGATTTCTAATCAATTCTAACCTACCTTTTACACCCTTGATTTTATTAATTGATGAAAAAATTTTATTTTTTTTTAAACTACAAATTTCTGCAGCTTTCATTGCCATTAATAAATTTTTAAGTTGAAAATTTCCAATTAGATTTACTTTATTTTTTAACGTCTCTAATTCATCATCATTAATAGACAAGAGTTTTAATTTTCTTTTAGTGGAAATTTTTCTTATTTTAGAAAATTCTTCCAAATTTTTATCGGTTATTATATATTGGTTTTTTTTAAGAATATTTGAAAATAAAATCATTTTATCTGAAAAATATTTTTTCATAGTTTTATGATAATCCAAATGATCTTGGGTAAAGTTAGTAAAAATACCGCATTTAATATTTAAACCATCTAATCTTCCTTGAGATAAACCGTGACTAGAAGCTTCTATTACAACATTATCAATCTTAGATTCTTTAATCCTTTGAAGCTCTCTATGTAAAGTAATTATATCAGGGCTGGTTAAATTAATTTTTTTAATTTTTTTTTTTGATTTAATACCTAATGTGCCAATTGTAGCTACTGGATATTTATTAAGAGATAATATTTGAAAAAAAAAATCAGCAACTGAACTTTTTCCATTTGTTCCAGTAACTGCTATTAAATTTTTTGGTTTTTTATTATAAAATTTTTTGCAAGATTCAACTAATATTTTTTTTACATTTGTGCATTTAATTATCGGTACTTTAAAAAAATTTTTTTTTTTGTAGTTGTTTGAGCATACAATTGCTAAAGCTCCATTATTTATAGCTTCATTAATGAATTTTTCTCCAGATAATTTACTTCCTTCAATTGCAAAAAAAAGATCTCCCTTTTTTGTGATACGGCTATCAAGCGATAAATTTTTAATATTTATCATCCCTGCTTTTTTATCTTGTAAATTTTTAATTATTTTTTTTAACAACATGGTAGTTGTGAAATTCTTCGTTATTTATGGCTAAAATAGGTCCAATTTGTTTTATAATTTCACCAGATACATAAACAGCATTCCAGCCCGACTCGTTTCTTGACCCTTTAATTTTCATACCCCTGTAATTATAAGTTAAATGACTAGCTATTTGTGGTTCGTCTAACATTACGAGCAAAACATACTTGGGTTTTTTATAAGGAAATATAGAAATAAATGTGTTTATATTTTTATTTTCATATCCATATTTTTTTGATGTTCCTGTTTTACCGGCAACTTGGTATCCATAAATATCTGCTAAACTAGCTGTCCCTTCTTCGTCAGTTACAACTTTTCTTAAAATTTTATTAATATTATTACTAGTTTCACTTGTGATGATTTGCTCTTTGGTGAGTCTCTTATTATTTTTTTTTAAAGTAGGTTTAATAATAAAACCACCATTGGAAATAGTTGCATAAGCTGCTGCGGCTTGTAAGGGAGTAGTTGTAATTCCATGACCAAACGAGACTGTTTCAAGCTTACATTTGTTCCATTTAAAATTTAAAGGTTCTCCAATTTCATCTATTTCAAAATCGACCCTATTTATTAAATTTAGTTTTTTTAAAAATGATTTGTACTTATCTTCACCTATTTTTCTAGCAATCATCAAAGTTCCGATATTAGATGATCTTATTAGTATATCTTCTGCTTTTAAATCAGAGGGAAAATCTTTTAGTTCAGAGATTGTATGCACTGAGCATTTAATTTTATTTGGAATATTATTTATTACTGTTTCAGCTTTTACTATTTTTTCTTCAATAGCTAAAGCTAAAGTAAATGTTTTAAATACTGAACCTAATTCAAATACTCCTTTAGTAATTTGATTCATGTACTTCGTATCATTAATAGTTTTTCGTTTATTGATGTCATAATCAGGTAAGGAAACTAAAGATAATACTTCTCCTGAATTCACATCCATTAATAAACCTGATGCTTGTTTGGCTTTAAAATCAAACATTGATTTTTCTAATTCCTTTTTAATTATATGTTGTAAATTAGTATCTAAAGTTATTTTAAATGGAGTATTAATTTTTTTTTGATCTCTTAAATCTTTATCAAAAAAGCCTTCTACACCAGATATTCCATAATTATCATAATCGATTTGACCAATAATATGGCTGTATAGATTTGAGTGTGGATTAATTCTTCTTTGATAAGATTCAAATACTATTCCTTTTTCACCTAAAGACCAAAGTTTCTGTTTTTCTTCATCTGTAAGGCCTTTTTTGAGATAGAAGTATTTGTTTTTAGATAATTTTTTTTTTAAATTAGATTTATTTATTTTTGGAAATATTATCTTTATATTAAGTAAAAATTTATCTTTATCTTTAACTAAATTTGGCTTAACTGCGGCATGAAATGCTTCAACATTTCTAGATATTAAATCCCCATTACGATCAACTATATCTCTTCTTAACGGCGAAAAATTTAAAGTGTTATTTTTATAAACTAGAAAAGCAGGTTTTTGAAAAGAAATTATAGAAATTTTAAGAGCAAATAAGGTTACTAAACAAAAAAAGAAAAAGAATAGAATGTAGATTCTATCCTCTGAGATCTTAGAATTTATTCTTTTTTTTTTAATTTGGTTTGTCTCCAAATAGTCTTCAAAATAAAAGCTTTTTTGACTAGAATTATAATATTTGTTCTTATTTAATTTCTTTTTCATTTTCAAAATTTTTCGTGGTTTTAAATTTTTCTTCCAAAAAATCATCTAGGCTTAAATAAATTTTTGAGTAATCCATAGTTATATAAATTTCATCCGAAAATTGATTAATTTGCCTTTCTAATATTTTAGGTGAAGAAAGATAGTGATAGTCTAATTGTATTTCGTGTAAGTTATTACTTAATACTGAAATTTTATTTTTATATGAGTTAATATTCTTCTCTACTAAACGAGTTTGTGTTTTTATTATAGATGTTATCACCATTAAAATAGAAAAAACTATTATTGATGTTACAAATTTTGATTTAATCATTTGAAGCTTCCAATTCTAAATATTTTTTAAATTTTAACTCTAACTCTATAGGATTTTGAAAATCATTTTGATTTCTTAAAGCATATCTAAGTTTAGCAGAACGTGAAGCGGGATTTTTTTTTAATTCATTTTCAGATGGTCTCATCAGAGAATTATCATAATCTTCAAATAAAATATTTTGATTATTTTTATCTTCAGGTAAATATCTTGAAGGTTTAGATTTGTTTGATGAATAATTGCTAAAAAAAAATTTTACTATTTTGTCCTCTATAGAGTGAAAGCTTATTACAACAATTTTTCCACCAGGCTTAATAACCTTGGCTGCTTTAATTATTCCTTTGATTAGTTCGGTTGTTTCCTTATTAACAAATATTCGTAAAGCTTGAAAAGTTTTAGTACAAACATTAATTTTTTTTTGGAAATTTTTTTTTTTACTTCTTTCTACTATTTCTACTAATTGATTTACAGTTTCAATTTTTTTGTTTTTTCTTGCAATTGAGATATTTTTAGCAATTCTAGAGGCTTCTTTTTCTTCGCCAAAGATTTTTAATATTAGTTTTAATTTTGATTCTTCGTAATTATTTATCACATCTTCGGCTGATATTGCAGATAAACCCATCTTCATATCTATTTTATCCTTTGATTTGAAAGAAAATCCTCTAGATAAGTCCATTAATTGAAAACTAGAAATTCCCAAATCAAAAATTATATAATCAATATTATTCTTTTTTGAAATTACTTTATCTAAATTACTAAATTTTTCATGATAGAATTTAAATCTGTCAGGATATTTTTTTTTTAAATTATTTGCTATATTGATAACAAATTTATCTCTATCAAAACTTGTAACATGAGTGTTTGGAAAATTTAATATTGCCTCTGTGTAACCTCCCCCTCCAAAAGTACAATCTAAAAAATTACCTCCCTCTTCGGGTCTGCAGGTATTAATTACTTCTTCCAACATCACTGGAAAATGCGAATCTTCCAGTGATGAAGTGGGAACGTTCATAAATAATTGGACTTTCCATTAAAATTTTTGTCTTCTAAGAAAAGCGGGAATTTCAAAATCTTCTTCATCGCTTACCTCTTGATCAAAAAGTTTTTGATTTTGATTTTGATCTATATTTGTATCATTATTAATATTTTCGTCGTTAGTACCGTCTAGGTCAGTTTCGTCCGAAAATAATTGTGGTGTGTATTCGCTATCATTCATTACTTCAGAAGTTATATCTTCATTTTTTTCAATATAAGAAGCACTTTCCATTGACACTCCATCGGCAAGAACTTCACTATTTATTTGATCAATATTTTGTTCTGCTTCATGTAAAGTGTCATTTTCTATTGTAGTCTTTATCTCTTCAGACGTATCTACTTTAAATTCTTCATCAAGCTTCAATGCGTTAGAACCGCTTATTGAATTTAAAGTGTTGTTTTCAATGTGGGTTGATTTAGCAAACATACCATCCGAATATCCAGGATTTCTGTTTTGTATTCTGCTGACCATATTAAGAACTGTTTTGCTTTCAGGTTTGTGACCATCTAAAGCTGTTGCAACTATAGATACTCTCATTTTACCGTTCATATTTTCATCTTTAATTGCTCCAAATATTAATTCAGCATCTGGATCGACTTCGGCTCTTATTTTGTTTACAGCTTGATCAACCTCAAAAAGTTTAATATCACTCCCGCCAGTTATATTTACTAGCAGTCCCTTAGCACCCTGTAATGAATATTCATCTATTAAAGGATTGTTTAAAGCCATTTCTGTAGCAGCCATAGCTCTATTTTCTCCTTCAGCCTCTCCTGTTCCCATCATAGCTTTACCCATTGAGCTCATAACAGTTTCTACGTCTGCGAAATCTAAGTTGATCATTCCAGGACGCACCATTAAATCTGTAACACTTTGAACTCCATGCATTAAGACATTATTTGAAAGATTAAATGACTCTTCAAATGTTGTCGTCTCGCTTGCTATTTTAAAAAGATTTTGATTAGGAACTACTATAACAGTGTCTAAATGTTTTTTT
>NHHO02000021.1 GCA_002171035.2 Candidatus Pelagibacter sp. TMED165 | reverse complement strand
TTATGTACGCACATTATTTGATGGCACTCATTTATTATGAACAGATTCAAGATGAAAAGAAAGATTTACAACCTTTGTTAAATGCAAAAGAAAAAATAAATTTTTTTTTAAAAAAATATCCTGAAACAGATTATTCTACAGATTTAAAATTTAAAAAAGATTTAATTCAAAACCAATTAGCAGCAAAAGAGATGTATATTGCCAAATACTACATTTCGGTTCAAAAATGGGTTCCAGCTATAAATAGACTGAAAATAATAACTGATGATTATCAAGAGACAATATTTATAGAGGAGGCTCTTCATAGATTAGTTGAGATTTATTATTATTTAGGACTACAAGAAGAAGCCAAACAGTACGCTAGGATATTAGGTTATAATTACAATTCAAGCGAATGGTTCAAACAATCTTACAAAATATTAAACAAAGATTATGAAATTGCCAGCAAAAAAAGTTCAAAAAAAGAAAAAAACTTTTTTAAAGATATAATAGAAAAGATTAAATAATTCCGATGGATAAGAAATCAGAAATTATAAAAATTTATAAAGATAAAATAAATATTTTAAAAAAACATAATAAACTTTATTTTGAAAACGATAACCCTGATATTTCAGACTCTCAATATGATGTCTTAAAAAGAGAAATAACTGATTTAGAAAAAAAAAATAATTTTTTAAAAGAATTAAATCTTACGAAAAAATTAGTAGGATCACCCCCATCTAAAAAATTTAAAAAGATTAAACATTTAAAGCCAATGCTTTCATTATCTAATGCGTTTGATAAGAATGATATGTATGATTTTCTTAGTAAAGTAAAAAATTTTCTTAATCTGCATAATCAAAATATTGAGCTTGTTTCTGAACCTAAAATAGATGGCATCTCTGCAACTTTGATTTATGAGAAAGGTTTATTAAACAAAGGTCTCTCAAGAGGTGATGGAGTAACTGGAGAAGATATTTTAAAAAATCTTAAAACTATTGATCAAATTCCAAAAGTAATTAAGGGAAAAAACATCCCTTCTCTTATGGAAGTTAGAGTAGAGATTTATATAGGAAAAAAAGATTTTCAAAAAATTAAAAGTAATTTTGCTAACCCTAGAAATGCAGCTGGCGGCTCTTTAAGACAAAAAAATCCTCTTGAAACTTCAAAAATTCCATTAAGGTATTTTGCTTACGGATTTGGAGCTGTAAAGCAAAAAATATTTAATACGCAAAAAGATTATTTAGAAAAAATAAAAAGTTGGGGATTTAATACAAATCCATTAATAAAAATCGCAAAAAGTTTGGATGAGATTGAAGATCAACATTCTTATATCAATTCAATACGCTCTTCACTTGATTACGATATTGACGGTCTAGTTTATAAGGTAAACTCTTTAAGTCTTCAGTCAAGACTAGGAAATACCTCTAACTCTCCACGGTGGGCTATCGCTTATAAATTTTCTGCAGAAAAGGCACTTACAAAAATAAAAGATATAATTATTCAAGTTGGAAGAACAGGCGCGATAACTCCAGTAGCAAAAGTAGACCCAGTAACAGTTGGAGGAGTAGTTGTTTCAAACGCAACGCTACATAACGAGGAGGAAATAGAAAGAAAAGATATTAGAATTGGGGATGTAGTACAAATTCAAAGGGCTGGAGATGTTATTCCACAAGTAGTTTCTGTTAATAAATTAGAAAGAGATAAAAAAAGTAAAAAATATATTTTTCCAGAAAAGTGTTTGTGTGGAGCCAAAACTTATAAAGAATTAAATAAATCTACCAAAAAAAAAGATGCGGTGAGAAGATGTATAAAAAGTTATGAGTGTGATTTTATAGCAAGAGAAAAATTAAAGCATATTGTATCCAAAGATGCTTTTAATATTGATGGTCTAGGCAAGAAAGTAATTGATCAATTATGGAATTTAAAATTAGTTAGAAAACCATCTGATATTTTTGCTATCAATTATGACTTAATTCGCAAAATAGAAGGTTGGGGAGAATTATCAATTAACAATTTAAAAGAAGCCATAGAGAAATCGAAAGCTATAGAGCTCGATAGGTTTATTTTTTCTATTGGTATCAGGCATATCGGACAAGAGAATGCAAAAATTTTAGCAGATTTTTTTATATCAATTAATAATTTCTCCAATCTTTTTAATCAAAAAAGTAGAAAAATGATTTTAAAAAATCTAAAAGATCTTGATGGTATCGGAGAGACGCAGATAGACTCTTTAGATAATTTTTTTTCAGTTAATAGAAATATCGAGATAGTTGAAAAATTAATCGGAAAATTGAAAGTTAAAGATTTTAAATCCCTAAACAAAGAAGGAAAATTTTTTAAAAAAACTATAATGTTTACAGGAGGATTTGAAAAGATGAGCAGATCTGAGGCAAAGCAGCTGGTCGAAACCAATGGAGGAAAAGTTTTAGGAACTGTTTCAAGCAAATTAAATTTCTTAGTAATTGGAAATTCTAAACCAACTAAAAAAAAAGTTGATAAAGCTAAACAATTGAAAATTAAAGTTGTTACAGAAAATGAGTGGTATAAAATTTTAGATCTTTGAACAAGCTTGTCTTAAATCAGATACTTCTGGTTTATTCATAAATTTTTTAAGATTATTATAAACTTTATCATGATAATTATTTAACCAATTGATTTCTTTTTTTTTAAGAAGTTTTTTATTTATTAAAGTTTTATCAATTGGAGCCATAGTTAAATTTTCAAAAGAACAGCCTCTTTTGTCTTTTTTAACATGAATAAGATTTTCAATTCTAATACCAAACTTTCCATTTTCATAATACCCAGGTTCATTAGACAATATCATTCCTTCTTTAAAATTTACTTTATTATTTTTTGATAAAGACTGAGGACCCTCATGGACGTTTAGAAAATATCCCACACCATGACCTGTTCCGTGAGCATAATCTAAATTAATTTCTTTAAGTGATTTTCTTGCAGCATTGTCTATTTGTGACCCGTATGTGTTTTTTTTTAATTTAAAGTTAGCAACAGCAATATGTCCTTTTAGAATTCTAGTAAAAATATCTCTTATCCTATTATCTTTATTGTCTAGAGAAATAGTTCGAGTAACATCTGTTGTACCAAAATTATATTGACCTCCAGAGTCTATTAAATAGATATCACCCTTTTTTAATTTTCTATTGCTTTTTCTTGAAGCTCTATAATGAATGACCGATCCATTGGGACCAGAGCCAGATATTGTTGGAAAACTTAGAAATTTAAAATTTTTATTCTTTTTTCTAAAATCTAGAAGTTTTTCTTGTGCTTTTATTTCGGTAATATCATGTTTTAAATAATTTTTTTTTAACCAAAATAAAAATTTTGTTAAAGCAGCTCCATCATCCAGGTGACACCTAGCAACATTATTTATTTCTTTTTTTGATTTAATTGCTTTTAAAGAATAAATTGGGTCTTGAAATTGAGTAATTTTATTGTTTCTTTTTAGAATATCTTCAAAAAAAACAGAACAAGATAAAGGATCTATTAAAACTTTTTTATTTTTGACTCTAGATAAAAATGTATCAATATATTTTATATCTATAAAACTTATATTTTTAAATTTACTTTTAAATTTTTTGTCGATTTTTTTTAAATCACAAAAAAAATGTAATTTTTCATTTTCTAAAGTTAAATAAGCATTTGGAATAGGTGTAAAATCTGCGTCCTGACCTCTAATATTTAAAAGCCAAGCGACATTTTCACTAGCAGAAATAAAATGAAAATCAATTTCCTTTTTTTTTAAAATTCGTAAAAGCAAATTGATTTTTGATGCGTAATTTTTACCAACTGCCTTATTAGGCAAAGTGTAAAATTTTTTTTCTTTTTGTATCTTTTTTTTATTTTCAAATTTGTCAATTAAATTGGTATTGATTGGCAAGAGTTTACAATTAGTCTTATTAAATAAGTGATTTAAGGTTTGTTTAGTATATAATTTAGGATCAAATCCTATCTTTATATTTTTATTTATTATTACATCTGAGGGAAATCTTGCTGGAAGAGTAATTATCTTAAAAAATTTACCGCATTGAATTTTAGCTTGAAGAGAATACCTGCCATCGACAAATAAATAATTATTGTTTTTTAAAATCAATGCAAATCCATACGATCCAGAAAAGTTGCTTATAGATTTTAATCTATCTTTACTTTGAGGAATGAATTCATTAAAAAACTCATCATTCTTAGGGACAATATAACCCTCTATATTATAATAGTTAAATAATTTTTTTAGTTTATTTATTTTTTCCATTTCAGAATTTTATTCTTTCTATACCTACTCCATCCCGGGCTTCTATACTCTTCATCGAATTCAATTGAGTTATCTTGATTGAAATCAAAGTCATCTATAGTTTTTTCTAGAATTGACTCATTTTTTTCAACGCTTCCCTCTGGTATCTCATTTATAAATCTCGATGGTAAGGCATCCATCCAGTCACCATGATAAGCTCTTTTCATAGAAAAAGATAAAAATGCCTCTTTCCTAGCTCTAGTTATACCAACGTAAGCTAATCTTCTTTCCTCTTCTAAAGCAAAATCTCCTTTTTCTTCAAGAGATTTTTGATGAGGGAACAATCCTTCTTCCCACCCTGGAAGAAAAACAACATCAAACTCAAGCCCTTTGGCAGCATGCATTGTCATAAGATTTACTTTAGCTCCTTCCCACTCTTGATCAACCGAAGTCGCTAGAGCCACATGCTCTAAAAAACTTTGTAGATTTTCATAGTCTCGCATAGCTCTTAATAACTCTTTTAAATTTTCTAATTTATTTTCATTTTCTAAATCCTTTTTATTTTTCAACATTGCTGAGTATCCAGACTCATCTAAGACTAATTTCAATAAATCATAATGTTTCATATTAGATGAATCTTTACGCCACTTATGAATCATATTTATTAACTTAGATAGGGAGCTTTTTATTTTAGGTTTAAATTTTCCTTGTTCTAAAATCTTTATTATCGAGTCCTCTAAACAAATTTTATTTTTACTTCCAAATAAATAAATCTGATTTAAAGTACTTTCACCTATTCCTTTTTTAGGTGACCCGATCACTCTTTCAAGAGCTAAATCATCGTATTTTTGACTTATAATTCTTAAATAAGAAACAGCATCCTTTATTTCAGACCTCTCGTAAAATTTGGTTCCCCCTAATATTCTATAACCTATTCCCACTTGAAGAAATCTTTCTTCAAATTCTCTGGTTTGATAAATTGCTCTTACTAATATTGATATATTATTAAGAGAAAATTTATCTTTTAATTTATGTTCTATGATGTCACTTACTCCTTGGGCTTCTTCTTTTCCAGTTTTATAACAATTCAATTTTACTGGCTCGCCTAGTGTTGCAGCAGACCAAAGTTTTTTACCAACTCTATTTGAATTATTTGAAATCAAAGTTGATGCAGTTTCTAGAATATTTTTGGTAGATCTATAGTTTTGTTCTAATTTGAAAATTTTACAATTTTTATAAATTGTATCAAAAGATAAAAAATTTTTAATTTCAGCTCCTCTCCAGCTATAAATAGATTGATCATCATCACCAACACAACAAATATTTTGTTTATCATTAACTAGCAAATTTAACCATTTATTTTGAATAAAATTTGTATCTTGAAATTCATCTACCAATATATATTTAAAATTTTTTTGATAAATTTCTCTAATATCTTTGTGATCTTCAAAAAGTTTTACACAAAATAAAATTAAATCACCAAAATCAAAAGCGTTAAGATCTTTTGTTTTTTTTTGATATATTTGATAAACTTTTAAAATTGATTTTATGACAGACCCCATTTTTTCCTCTTTGACATCTTTTGGAAGCAGTCCTTTATTTTTCCATTTATCAATATGATAGGAAATTAATTGAGGAGAAAATTTTTTAGCATCTAAATCCTCGCCTTTAACAATATTTCTGATTAATTTCTTTTGATCATCGGTGTCTAAAATAGTAAAATTGCTTCTATAATCTAGCGCTTCAGCATGCCGTCTTAAAAATTTCACGCTTATTGAATGAAATGTACCTAACCACGGCACAGCATTCATTTCCCCTTTAATATGACCCATGACTCTCTTTTGCATTTCTTTTGCAGCCTTGTTTGTAAAAGTTACGCAAAGTATTTGATTTGGCCAAGCTTTTTTTTGATTTATAATATGGATTAATCTTGTAGTAAGTACTTTTGTCTTTCCTGATCCAGCGCCCGCAACAATTAAGTTCGGACCTTCAGTATTTAACACTGCTTCTTTTTGTTCTTTGTTTAAACTATCAATTAATTTATCAATACTGTTCATACTTAAAATTTATTTATACACTAGTTAAAAAAAATAAAAACTATGATTAGTAATATTTACAAAACAATTCACAAAAAGATTATCAATTTTTGGAAATTTTTTTTCTTTTTAAAGAATGTTTTTATTATATTTGTAGTTGCAATCATATTATTTTTATCTATCCCTAAATTTTTAGACTATGAAAAAAAACATACAATTATAAACGAATATTTAATAAAAAATTATAATTTAAAAATTAAAAATTATAATTCTATAAAGTATGCTATTTTACCTTTTCCAAATTTATCTTTGAAAGACGTTAGTTTTCAAATAATGGATGAACCATTAATATTTGATACTCAAAAAGTGAATATTTTTTTAAGTATAAAAAATATTTATGATTTTAAAAATTTTAAAGCAAATAAATTATTATTAAAAGATAACAAGATAACTTTAGATATCGATAATTCAAGAAAATTATTAGAATATTTTTATGCATTAAAAAATAAATTAATAGTTAAAAATCTCAGTATAGATTTAAAGAAAAATGACAACTCCATTTTAAATTTAAAGAATGTTAAATATTCAAACTATGGGTATAAAAAAGATAATATTGAAGGAAATATATTTGATAATACGTTTAGAATTAAATTTGATAAGAATAAAAAAAGGTTAAATTTCAAAATTTATGAAATTGGTCTAAAAGCAGATTTTAATTTTGAAGAAAAAAATATTACCCAATCTCTTTCTGGATCATCAAAAATAAACATACTAAATAATTATATTAAATTAAATTTTATTAAAAAAAAGGATCAAATAATAATACCTAAATCTTATTTAAGAAGCGAAAATTTATCTTTATATTTTGATAGTTTAATNAAATTCGATCCTTTTTTTGAGATGAATTCAAATATCTTTATTAAAAAAATAGATAGTAAATTATTTAACAGGTTTACTATTGATAAAATCCTTAAAGAGAAAGAAATAATAAAAAAACTTAATAATAAAAATAAAATTATTTATGATAATAAGATTTCTAGAAAAAACTTAATAACAGGTTATATGTCAGAATATAATTTTGCTCATGGTAAACTAGTATTTGCAAGCAAAATTGATATTCACGGAGGAACAGTAAATTGTAAAGGTGAAACAGTATTAACTGATGAATACCCAAGATTAAATTTTGATTGTATTTTCAACTTATATGACAAACGAAAAATTTTAAAAAAACTATCATTATCAAATAAAACTGAAAATAATTTATTAAATATGAATGTAGCTGGATCACTCAACATACTTAATCAAAAAATAAATTTTACAAAAATTTCTGCTAACAAAACTTATATAGCTAAAGAAGAGGAAAAAAACTATTTCAAAGAAACTTTTGAAAAAATTTTATTTAATGAAAGTTTTTTTGATATTTTTAAAACCAGCAAAATAAAAGAATTTTTAACAGAAATTCTATAATTTATTTAGGTTTCGTCATTTTAATAGGACTCATAATTTTATCGTATTCTTTTTCGCTTATNAGCCCTGCTTTTAAAACTTCTTCTTTTAATGTTGATCCATTTTTGTGAGCACTTTTTGCTATTAACGCTGCTCTATCATATCCAATTTTAGGAGCTAAAGCTGTGATCAGCATAAGAGAGTTATCTAAAAGATATTTTATTCTTTTTTTATCTGCTTGTATTCCCCTCACACAATATAGGGCAAATGTTTTTGCTGAGTCACTCATTATTTCTATAGATTGAAGAATATTATGAATAATTAATGGCTTAAAAACATTTAATTCAAAATGACCGTGAGAGCCTGCCATTGTGATACCGTTGTGATTTCCTATCACTTTTACACAAACCATTGTAACAGCCTCTGTTTGAGTAGGATTTACCTTGCCTGGCATAATTGAAGATCCAGGTTCATTAGATGGCAAAATTAGTTCACCGTAACCAGCTCTTGGACCAGATCCTAAAAATCTAATATCATTAGCAATTTTCATCAGACATACAGCAGCTGTATTCATTGCTCCGGAAAAATTTACTATTGAGTCATGAGCTGCTAATGCCGCAAATTTATTCTTGGCTACTTTAAATGGTAATTTTGTAATTTTTGATATTTCCTTAATAATTTTTTTATCGAAATTTTTTTTTGTGTTTAATCCAGTTCCAACTGCAGTCCCTCCTTGAGCTAAAAAATAAATTTCTTTTAACGCTATTTCTATTCTCTCAATACTTTTAGAAAGTTGAGAATGATATCCGGAAAATTCCTGCCCCAATGTTATTGGAGTAGCATCTTGCAAATGTGTTCTACCAACTTTAACAATTTTACCAAATTTTTTTGATTTTTTAAAAAGTTCTTTTTCTAGCAATTTTAATGAAGGTAACAATTTATTAACTGCTTTGATCGCAATAGAAATATGCATTGCTGTTGGGAAAACATCATTGGTAGATTGAGATTTATTTACATCATCGTTAGGGTGAACTGGCTTTTTTGAACCCATTCTTCCGTTCATCATTTCGATAGATCTGTTAGAAATGACTTCATTAACATTCATGTTAGTTTGTGTGCCCGAACCAGTTTGCCAAACCTTAAGAGGAAAGTGAGAGTCTAGTTTTCCTTTTATAACTTCTTCGGCCGCTTTAACTATATATTTTCCAATTCTGGGATTTAGGTCTTTATTTCTAACATTAACGATAGCAGCTGCTTTTTTAATAATAGCAATCGAATGTACTACTATCGGCCTTACTTTAAAATCCCCAATATTAAAATATTTGTTTGATCTTTCAGTACTAGCCCCCCAATATTTATCACTTGGAACCTTGATTTTCCCAATGCTATCGAATTCTATTCTATATTTCATTTTTTATTCTTTTTAATAATACACTTTTCTTAAGTAACTATATATTATAAAGCTTAGCTTATGACAAACTTTGAAAAAGTTAAAAAATTTATGCAAACTTTTGGACAAGATACTAAAGAAAAAGCTGAGTTTCCTAACGAAAAAATTACAAATTTAAGAGTTGAATTAATTGAAGAGGAGTTGAAAGAGTTTAAAGAGGCTATTAAAAATAAAGATATTAAGGAGGTAGCTGATGCATTGACAGATATTTTATATGTTACATATGGAGCGGGGCATTCTTTTGGTATAAACCTGGATAGATGTTTCGATGAGGTACAAAATTCAAATATGAGTAAACTAGATGATCAGGGACAACCAATTTATAACAACAATGGNAANGTAATGAAAGGGCCTAATTACTTCAAACCTAATTTTGATAAAATAATTAATGATTAAAGAAAACTATTACTGGATCCTATTAGGAATAGCAGTAGGGATTATTTTATATTTAGCTGATAAGTATATTTTTTAAAATAATCAAATAAATGAATTTAAAAAAAAAAAATTGGTTAACAATAAAAGACTTAAAGTTTAATGACTGTTTAGAGTTATTAAAATTTTATGACGAAAAAAATTTTAGTTACAGCANATGGATANAAAATATAATACAGAAGCATAATTATAAATTTGATAAAAAAAAACTACCTATTAATCTTAAAAAGGTGTCTTTAAAGGAACTGGGTTTTACAGACTTTCAGGTTCTAACAAAAATTTATCAAAAGTTAGAAGATTTAAATTATAAATTGGTTCCACCTGAAATTGCCTTGTATTCAAGAATCTTACAACTCGATCAACCCAAAGGATCATGGATAAGATTTGCTACACCAATAGATCAAATGATAGATGACGATGGAGTTCCCCACCTTCCTAAGATTGGTTATGCTTTAAATACCTATTTCATAGAGACTTATTGGGCTTACGAAAATGCAGTTTTCTTTCCACATAATGAATTTATTGTAATAGATAATAAATAGTAGAACTTAATAATTATGCTAAAAAAAAATCTTATTTATTGGGATACGACTCAATATCCAATTGATTATCCGAAAATAGTAAAAGAAATTTATTACAATCAAAATATTAAAAACAGAAAATATTTTACTAGTTGGGTAGGTAATTTGGGAAAAAATTTCTCAAATGATATTGATTGGTGGTCAACCGCACCTGTTTCAAGAAATCCTTATGCTAGTGATTTATTTCATTATATTTGTGTTATAAAGACTGTAGAAAAACTTTTAAAAAAATTTAAAAAATTTGAAATTGTAGTCAACTCTTTTTTTTTAAAATCAATAATATTAAAAAATTTTAATTCAAATAACATCTTTGTAAAAATCAATAAACAAAACAGTAAGTTAAAAAAATATTCCAACATTTTTAAAGCAATTTTCTTTTCAACGTTCCTTTTTTTCTTCATAAATTTTTTTATTAAAAAAAAAAATTTAAAAAAAAATAGCAATAAAAAGGTTTTAATAGACACCTTTACTTTTGGAGATATGAGTGAAGGTGAAAGATTATATAAAATGATTGACGAACATCTTAAAAGAAAAAAACAAGATCTAGTTTATTTTGTGCCTTCTTTTATTCCTACCAAAAATTTTCTAGAGGTGATTAAAGCAATATTTAATTTAAGTAAAAAGAATTATGTGTTCAAGGAGCACCATCTGGGTTTTTTTGACTTAATATATGCGTTTGGTCATATATTTAGATTGAAGAAATTTAACATTAAATTAAACAATTATGGAAACATTGATCTTAGCAATTTAGTAATTCAAGAGATTAAAGATTGTAAATACTATTATTCTACAATTCTTTCTCTCCTTAATTACAGGTTTGCTAGATCAATCAAAAATCAAAAGATAGAGTTAAATAAAAGTATAGATTGGTTTGAAAATCAAACTGTAGACAAGGGTTGGAATTTTGGTTTTAGAAAATATTTTCCAAATATTAAAATTATTGGCTATCAAGGTTTTTTATACTACGGACAGTATTTTAATACTATACCTAGTAAAGAAGAGGAAAAAGCAAAGGTAATTCCTAAAGAAGTAATTGTTATTTCAAAAAGTTTTATAAAGAAAAAAAAAGAATTTTTTCCTAAACTTAAAGTAAAAGCTGGACCGGTGTTATCATACAGTCTTTGTTATCTAGATAAAAATTTTAAGAAGACTTATAAAATAAAGGTGCTTTTAATTTTAAGTGGAATTTTAAGTTTGGATAAGAAATTATTAGAGTGGATTTCTTACTTTTTTAAGAAAGATAAAAATATAAATATTTTTATAAAAACACACCCAATTTTACCTTTAGAAAAAATAGATAAAAATTTTTTGNTTAACTATAAAAAACGTATAAGTGTCNCTAATAAACCCTTAGGCGACCTTCTTAAAAAAACATATATTTCTATTTGTTCAGGACCAACTTCAGGTACTTTAGAGTCCATATCTTATGATTGTTTCTTGGTTTGTCCAATGCTTGAACCTTATGATAAGATAAACTTAGTGGCAAATAATATTCCAAAAAAAAATTACAAATTAGTTAATTCTAAAGAGGATTTTGTAAATACANTAAGTGATTTAGCTATGAAAAAGAANTTATCTATCAAGAAAAAAAATATTTTGNTAGAAAAAANTANTNNCAATAATATTGAAGATTTTCTTAATTGATAAGATTTTATAAAAGTATATAAAATTATTATTCTATATATGAAAAATTTAGTTNTAAATGAAGGATATTTAAATAGCGATAANTTCTTTGCAGGTGGATCTGGTTCAAAAATTATTTATAAAGGAAAAAAGTATTTAGACCTATCTTGCTGTGCCGGCACCCTTCTGTTGGGACACAATAGCAAAATTTATAAAAAAACTCTTAATGAAATTACAAAAGAGAATATTACACCTTTGGCAATTCCTAATTTACAAGCAAATAATTTTGCTAAACTTTTAAAAAAGATTATTACGTATAAACATAAGTTTATTTTTTGTAACTCTGGAACTGAAGCTATTACAAAATCTTTAAGATTAAGTTTTGCTTTATCAAAAAAAAATCTTATTTTAGCAACTACAGGAAGCTGGCACGGTTCTGTAGATAATTTACTTTTTTACCCAGGAAAAAATTTACAACCTAATCCTTTATCAGGAGGTATTTTAAAAACTCATAAAAAAAATTTAAGGTTTCTTCCTTATAATGACATAAAAAAATCAAAGAAAATAATCATGAAATATAGAAATAAAGTAAGTTGTATTGTTGTAGAGCCGATCCAAGGATGTCTACCAATGGAAGAGGCTAAGGATTATCTTAAATTTTTAAGAGAAATTTCAAAAAAAAATAATATTTTACTTATTTTCGATGAATTAATTACTGGGCTAAGAACTAACGGTAGTACTTTGCAAAATTATTTTAAAATTAAACCCGATATAAGTACTTTTGGAAAATGCTTTGGAGGTGGCTTACCAATTGGGATAATTGGCATAACAAAAGAAATTTACTCTAAGCTTCCAAAAAAAGAAAAAAAAGTTTTTTTTGGAGGTACGTTTTCTGCTAACTCTGTGTCGACTTATTTAGGTATGAAAACAACAAANTATATTTTTCAGAATAAGTCAAAAATATTTTCTAAAATAGAAAAAAATGCAAAATTTTTTCAAGAAGAAATGAATAAGTTCTTTAAAAAAGAGATTATGCAAGCAAAAATATACAGGTTTAAATCTCAACTGAGAATAGTTTANACAGACAGAAAAGTAGTAAATAGAATTCAAAGAGACTTTTTCGAAACCAGTAAGCTTAATAAAGTAAANTCAATAATTTATTTTTTGTTTAAAAAGANAATATATTACCCNAAAAATGGATTAATTTTTTTTTCAGAACAAACCTCTACTAAAGATATAAAATATTTTATTAAAAACTTAAAATTTGCATTTAAAAAATTTTATTGAAATATCTATTTTAAGTCAGATTATTTTATAACAAAACTTCCACCCATTGAAGGGGCAAAATTTAAATTTACTTTATTTTTAGAAAAAAATTCATCCCATGCTAGTTTAGATCCATTAAAATCAACTGAGTTATAGTCATCACAGACTATAACACCTCCTTCTAATAAACGAGGGAAAAAAAATTCTAAACTTTTTAAAGTTGGTTCATATAAATCTACATCAATATGAACAAAGGAAAAATTTAAACTATTAACTTGACTAAATTTCTCAGGAATCCAACCTTTATAAATCTTTACAAACTTAAAATCTTTAAGAACTTCATCTTTTACAAACTGCTCATTAGAAATAAATTGAGATCTTATCTGATTTATTTGTTTTTTATCAAATTTACCTAGATTAGAATCTTTTTTACTTATTTCAGATAGACCTTCAAAGCTGTCAAAAATATGAAATTTGATTTCTTTATTATGTTTTGCAATCAATTTAGAAATGAAAAATGATGAATGACCTTTCCAGCAACCCACCTCTACAAAGTCTTTTATTTTTTCTCTTTTTAAAACAATTTCAACTAAATTCATCAAATCNAAGTGTCTTGATTGCTTCCAAAAATTGTCNGAGAGATTATTTTTAGATTTATTTAAACCTTCAAAATATAACTTATAATTNTCATTTTCATTTTGAAATGANATAATTGATCTTTTGTCTACAACTCCGCTTGCTTCTTTTTTGATTAACTGTAAATTAAACAGGCCAAGAAACGTATTTACAAATTTTTTTATAATTTGAAGCATAGATCTAATTAAAGAACCTTATTAAAAAATCTATAATAATATGGGCTTATTTTCTCTCTGATCTTTACTTTTAAAAAATTCACCTGATCGATTTCACATACTTTTTTTATATTAGTCGTGCATAAATTAAAAACTAAAGCCACTCTATTTAACAATCCATCACCTCTGTAGCTGTGGAAAGAATTTTTTTCATTACGAGAAAAAAATAAAGCTCTATTTTGCTTCCACTCTATTGTAGTAGGATTATCTCCTTTTCTATTACTGTAGAGTATAGTCCCTGTGTTTTTTTGAGGGTATAAATATACCACCCCACTTAAGAGCTTGTTAGGAGTGTCTCTATGTATAGGAAAACTAGAGTGTGAGCCTGTTGTTATGATATTAAAGTCAGAGTATTCCCACAATGGAATTTTTTTAGGTGACAAGTCTTCTAAAATTTTTAAGGCTTTATTATTATATTTGTCGGCGAGTAATTTTATATAATCTCTAGACAAACACTCAGAAATTATCTCACCATTCCTTTTTATTCTATTTTGATAAGTTTTTATCTGTTTTTCATTTACTTTAGCTAATTGAATTTTATTCAAAATATTAAAGTCTTCATTATCTAAAAAGTTGTCTATAATTTTATATTCAAACATAGAATTTATAATATTCCAACATTGATTAAAGTAAAAGAATTAAAATTAAAAAAATTAAAATTTCTTGGTTAGCTGTAATTTTATTGTAATTAAACGTAAATCCAGATATGACTAATATTCCGAAAAAAATATTGGACTTAATATAAATGTTTAAAAATGAAGATTAAAATATTTTGTACCCTTGGACCAAGCACTTTAAATAAAAACTTTCTTATTTTTTCAAATAAGAACATTGATTTATTAAGAATTAATATGTCCCATATAGCAATTAATCACCTTGAGAGGACAATTAATTACATAAGAAAATATTCTAAAATTCCAATTTGTATTGATACAGAAGGAGCTCAAATAAGAACAAAAGTAAAAAAAAAAAGATTTTATAATTTAAACACTCAAATTAAAATTTTTAAATCTAAAGGAAATTTTAGTTTATATCCTCAAGAAACTTATAAATTAATAAAATATAATGACATTCTTAATGTTGGCTTTAGTGGTTTAAAGATTAAGATTAAAAAAAAAGGTAAAAAATTTATTACAGCCAAGGTTATTCGCCCTGGATTTTTGGAAAAAAATAAAGGCGTACATCTTAAAAATAGAAAGATTAGATTGAATTACATTACTCGTAAAGATTATTTAGCAATAAACTTAGGAAAAAAATTAAAAGTGAAAAACTATGCTTTATCTTTTACTAAGAACTCCTCGGATATAATTAAATTTGATAAATTACTTAAAAAAGAAAATAAGATATTTAAGCTAGAAACAAAGTCTGCTGTAAAAGATTTAAAAAATATTTTCAAGTTAGGCAAAAATTTTCTAATAGATAGAGGAGATTTGTCTCAAGATATATCAATAGAACAAATACCTTTGGCACAAAGAAAAATAACAAAACTAGGTAAAAAAAAGAAAAAAAACATATTCGTTGCAACTAACTTTCTGGAGTCAATGATTAAAAACAATGAACCTACTAGAGGTGAGGTAAATGACATATACAATACTTTGGAATTAGGTGCTAGTGGACTCGTTTTGGCCGCCGAGACAGCCATTGGAAAATATCCCATTGAATGTATTAAAACGCTTAAAAGAATCATAAAAATTTTTAATATAAATAAAATAAATAATTTTTAATGAAAAAAATTTTGATAATGGGATTACCCGGATCTGGTAAAACTACTTTGGCAAAAAAGCTTAAAGTTTCACTTAAGGCAGATTGGTTAAATGCCGACAGGGTAAGAAAAAAATATAAAGACTGGGATTTTTCAAGAAAGGGAGTTTTAAAACAAGCTAAAAGAATGAAAATTTTGGCAGGAAAAAGTAAAAAGAAATTTGTTATTGCTGATTTTATCTGCCCCTATACAAAGGGCCAAAAAATATTCAATCCTGATTATTTAATTTGGATGGATACAATTAAAAGAGGGAGGCTTTCGACATTTAATAAAAGTTTTCAAAAGCCAAAAAAATATAATTTTAGAATTACTACGAAAAACTCATCAAAATATAAAAAGATTATTGTTAAATACTTAAAAAATTATTAACATCATTACGAGTTGTAAAAGTTTAAAATTTTATTTATAAGTTTACTTGTTATAAAAGAGCAGCCTTTTTCTAAGTTTTATGTGGTGTGTAAATAGTAAATGAAAATTCTTATAATGGGATTGCCTGGAGTAGGCAAAACTACTCTAGCATTAAAACTTGCGAAGTTGTTAAAATCGAAATTGTTAAATGCTGACGAAATAAGAAAAGAAGCAAATGATTGGGATTTTTCTGTAGAAGGCAGAAATAGACAAGCGCTAAGAATGGCAGATTATGCGAATAAATATAAATCAGAAGGTCATATAGTAATTGCTGACTTTATTTGTCCTACGCCAAAAGCACGAAAGTTATTTGCTCCAGATATTTTAATTTGGGTCGATACAATAAAAAAGGGAAGATTTGAAGATACTAATAAAATGTTTATTGAACCAGAAAAATTTGATTTTAGAGTTAAAGAAAAAAACTCTGAATTTTGGTCAATTAAAATCGCTGAATATATAAGACATATCAGCAACAAAAATAAGAAAACAAATGAGAAAGATCAAGGTAAATCAAAATGATTATTATTAATTGATATTTTTTTGGTATGTAATTAGTGGTTGAAACTTAAATACTGCTCATATAAATGGTCTAAGAGCAATTAATTTATAATGGTTAGGATTATTTCAAAAATTTTAAAAAAGTTACTTCCAAAATTTTTATTTTTAATTTTAAAAAATATTTATTTTTATTTTTTTGGTCCAGTATTAATTGTTAAATTTTTAAAATCATTTTTTTTTCTTAATAAAAGAATTGAAATAGTAGATAAAGATTTAGTTTTAATCGGACAAATCCAAAGATCTGGCGGAACTTTACTTAGTCAATTATTTGACGGTCACTCAGAGCTATATAATTATCCAAGTGAATTAGAGCTCACAGAACCAACATGGGATTGGGGTAAAAATTTTAATTTTTCAACCGTTGAACAAAATTTACATCTAAAAAATAATATCTTATCTCAAAATTACGAAAAATTATCGACAGGTAAAATTGACCACAAGACAAGAAACAAATTTATTTTTAATCCTTTTATAGAAAAAAAAATTTTTCAAAAATTTAAAACAAATGATTTAAGATCAAATTTTAATGCCTATTTTACGGCATTTTATAATGCTTTTATTAATTATAATAACAACAAAAATAATAAAAAGAAATTTATTACTGCCTTTTTACCTCGTTTCATGACAATTGATGAAAATATAGATTTTTTTTTTCAAATTTACCCAAATGGAAAGTTAATTAATATCATAAGAGATCCTCGATCTTGGTTAATTTCAGCAAAAAGACATTCAAGATCCTATGAAGATACATTAGCAAGTTTGGATTTATGGAAAAAAAATTGTGAAAATTTACTTAAATATAAGAATAAATATTTTGAAAAAATAATTTTAATCAAATTTGATGATTTAATAAAGAATACTGAAATGACCATGCGTAAAATTTGCTTAGTAATAAATATTAATTTTGAAGAAAGTCTTTTATCTCCGACTTTCAATGGTGAATTAATTAATAGCGATAGTTCATTTAAAAGTGTAATTGGAACAGTAGATAAAAGTGTGCTCCAAACAAAAACAAAAACAAAAAATCTTATTTTATCTAATGATGATATTAAGATGTTAGAAATATATGAAAGTTGGTATCAAGATTTTATAAAAAAAATAAATTTAAATTAGTTTAAAAACTTCATAGTAATCTTCGTTGAGTATTTTAGATAAGGTTTGTTAATATATAAATATTATAATTTGAAAGAGGGGCGTTCTGTTGCCAGGTGCTTAAAATTTTTAAGAAAATGCGTCAGTATTGCGATATCATTATCAATCAATTTTTTGTAATATCTTTTTCATGACATTTAATTTACCAAATCTAGATTATTCAAAAAGCGCTCTCGCACCCATCATGTCTGAAGAAACACTAGACCTTCACCATGGAAAACATCACCAAACTTACATAACTAATTTGAATAAATTTATTGAGGGTTCGGATATGTCTCATATGACTTTAGAGGAAATAATAATTCATTCTTCAAAAGATAAATTAAAATCAGGTATCTTTAACAACGCCAGTCAACATTGGAATCATATGTTATTTTGGAAATGCATGAAACCAGGTGGAGGCGGTTCTATGCCAAAGAAATTAAAAGATAGAATAGCGTCTGACTTTGGAAGTGTAGAAGAATTTAAGAAACAATTTATACAAGCAGGTATTACACAGTTTGGATCTGGTTGGTGTTGGTTATCTATTGATAATGGAAAATTAGTAGTTAATAAAACTCCGAACGCTGAAAACACACTTGTTCATAATATGAAACCAATTTTAGGATGTGATTTGTGGGAACACTCTTATTATGTAGATTATAAAAATAGAAGACCAGAATATTTAGAAAATTTTTATGAAAAACTAATTAACTGGGAATTTGTTGAGTCAAATTTAGATTAATACTTTTACAACACCTTTTCAAAACCTTGCTTCTCGACTTCACTGAACCTTCATTGAACTTTATTTTAGAAAAATTAGTTTGGTCAACGGAATCTTTTTATAAGGGGCGTTCTGTTGCCAGGTGCCCCAGACCCCGTAACTTAATTAACTATGTTAATTAAGCAGCAAGTGCGTAACTTTCGTTAGCATTTGTAAATTGGCCCGTTACGTCGGAACCATCTCGTACGAAAGAA
>NHHO02000013.1 GCA_002171035.2 Candidatus Pelagibacter sp. TMED165 | reverse complement strand
TCTCCCGTGCCTTAAGACAAAGTACCATCGGCGCTGAAGGACTTGACTTCCGAGTTCGGAATGGGATCGGGTATGGCCCCTTCGCAATAATTACCAGGCAAGTTTTTATATTATTTTTCCTGTATTATGTAAACAACTTAAAAAGCCCATTTTATAGCTATTTGGTGGGCATGATAAGAATTGAACTTATGACCTCTACGATGTCAACGTAGCGTTCTACCACTGAACTACATGCCCATAATTTTTTATAAAAATCTATTTAATAATANTTTCATATTCTTTTATTTGTTCAACAGAATAATTTAATATATTTTTTTTATTTCTATAATAAAATTTATACCAACTGGTAGTAAACTTAATTGTTTTTTTAATGTTTAATAAACAAAACCATTTTAACTTTTTATTAGCCTTCGAAGAATTTAATTGAAGTAACTTTGACTCAAAAAATGCAGGATTATTTTTAATCTGCCATTTTGCTTTTTTCCAATGTTTTTGCATTTCTTTAACAACATTTATAACATCTCTTTTTTTTTCAATTTTAGGTCCAAAATTAAATACTTGACCATTAAGTTTGTTAGTTTTAATTAAATTTATTGATAAAAGAATATAGCCTCTTAGCACATCTAAAACATGTTGCCAAGGTCGTGTTGATTTTGGATTTCTGAGTATCACCTTTTTATTTTTGGACCAACATCTTACACAATCTGGTATTAATCTTCCTTCGGCCCAATCACCTCCTCCAATAACATTTCCTGCTCGGGCTATAGCAACTCTAATATTCTTTTTTTTTATCAAATAATTCTTTATATATGATTGAGCAGCTAAATCTGCTGAAGCTTTGGAAGCACTATAGGGATCAATTCCTCCTAAAATATCTTCTTCATGATAACCTCTATTTATTTCTCTATTTTTATATACTTTATCGCTAGTAATTATAATAACAGTAACCTTTTTTTTATATTCTTTAATAATTTCTAAAATATTTATTGTTCCCATAGTATTAGTTTCCCAAGCCTGCCTTGGATTTAAGAAAGATCTTTTTACAATAGCTTCAGCAGCTAAATGAAAGATTACATCTGGCTGAAATGTATTAATTTGTTTTTTTAATTTTTTGTAATTTCTTAAATCTATTTTTTTGCTTTTAATCTTTTTTTTAAGATTTAAAATTTCGAAATGTGAAGGTGAAGATATATAATTAGAAGATATTCCCATTACATTGGCGTTCATGTGGTAAAGCCAAAGAGATAGCCATGATCCTTTAAAGCCGGTGTGACCAGTAATTAAAACTTTTTTATTTTTAAAATATCTTTTCAGTTTTTTCCTTTCCAATTAAATTTATTTTGGTTATAAATTTTTTGCAATTCGTCCCTGTCTCTTTTTACATCCATACACTTCCAAAAACCCGTATGTTTAAAGGCGACTAATTCTCTTTTTTTTGAAGCTTTTTCTAAAGGAGTTCTCTCTAAAATATCACTATCTTTTGATATAAAATTTAAAAAAGCAGTTTTGGCTACAAAAAAACCACCATTTATCCACCCGTAAGTAACTTGAGGTTTTTCTTTGAAAGATACTACCTTGGTTCCTTTTAAAATAAGTTCCCCAAATCTTGCGGGTGGTCTTACAGCGGTAACAGTTATTAATTTTTTATTTTTTAAATGAAAGTTCACAAGTTTTTTAATATTCACATTGCTTATTCCGTCTCCATAGGTAAACATGAAATCTTCATCATTTATTAAATACTTTTTTACTCTTTTTAAACGACCGCCAGTTAAAGTTTTTAGACCAGTTTCTATAATATTTATTTTACAAGATTTACCAAAAATTTTTGCTTTAAATTCTTCTCCGCTTTTTTTAAAATTTTTAAAATGATCTTTAAGAATATTGCTCTTATAACCAGCCGCAATTAGGAAGTCATTAAAACCGTGGTTAATATAAAGATTTAAAATATGAATAATAATGGGAAAATTGCCTATTCTCACCATTGGTTTTGGAACTGTTTTTGTGTACTCGGACATTCTAGTTCCTAGACCTCCTGCTAAAATCACTACTTTCATTAATTTTTGCTCACTTTATAAAACTTGATTGTTTTTGTTAAACCTTTAACAAAACTAATTTCTGGTTTCCAATTTAGCATCTTACGTGATTTATCGATATTTGGGTAAGTAATTCTTTTCTCCTCTTTCCTTAATCTAATTTTGCCAAATTCAGGATTTCCCTTTTTTATATTGGATTTAATATTAAAAATTATTTTTCTTAAATTAAGGGGTTTTCCGTAACCGATATTGAAAATTTCTCCATTCACTCTTACATTTGAAAACAAACACTTATTAATAGCCTTTATAAAATCTAATATATATAAAAAATCTCTAAATTGTGTTCCACTTGAACATGGAAAATTTTTATTATTGATACAATTTTTAATTACAAAAGGAATAAATCTATTTTCATCTTGATGGGGTCCGTATACTTGATATGGCCTTAAAACAATAGTTGGGAAGCCAAATTTTTTGTTAAGATTTAATAAGTGTTTAGTTGCAGCATACTTAGCTAACCCGTAACTTGAGAGGGGTTTGCATTTCATAGTTTCTTTATGAGGTGATCTGTTAAGTCCATATTCCATAGAGCTACCAATTTGTATAAACTTTTTTATTTTTTTATTTAAAAAGATTGAGGCTAAATTTTTGACACCAGTATAATGACTTTTTCTAACTTTTTTCTCGACGTTATGTTGTACTTCTCCGCCAAGATTTATTACAAAATCAAAATCAAAATTATTTCCGAGTGCTATTTTAAGTTTTTTTTTGTTAGAAATATCTGCCTTAATATAAATAATGTCCTTTATTCTTCTACTAATTTTTGGTTTTGTTCTAGAAATAATGTGGACTTTATATTTTTTTTTCTTACAAAAATTTGCTAAGTGAAATCCAATAAATCCAGTCCCACCAATTATTAGAACCCTTTTTGAAACATTTTTTTTCATCTATATCTTTTTTTCCCAATCTAATGCTGTGGCCAAAATAGTTTTTAAATCATCAAATTTAGGTTTCCAATTAAAATTCTTTTTAAACTTTGAGACAT
This sequence comes from Candidatus Pelagibacter sp. TMED165, assembly GCA_002171035.2. Next base: position 17,660 of record NHHO02000013.1, on the reverse strand, counting down.
TTGCTATTGAATACTCTATGTCGCCTTTTCTACGAGGCCCTACTTCAATTTGAATTTTATTTGTAACTAAATCATTTATTACTTTGATTACATCTTTAACAGAATAACCTCTACCGTAGCCGCAGTTATATATATCTGTGGAGACTATATTATCTTTGAAAATTTTTTCTGCTGAAATTAAATGCATTTCTGCTAAATCCGAAACATGGATAAAGTCTCTAATGGGCGTTCCATCTTTAGTATTATAATCATTGCCATTTATTACGAAAGTTTCTTTTTTATTTGTAGCTACCTCACAAATAGCTTTAATCAAATTTTCTGAATTTGACATTAAACCTGATCTCATTTTTTTATCTGCTCCAGAAACATTAAAATATCTTAAAATAATACAACTAACTTTTTTTTCTTCTCCAAGTTGTCGTAAATAATTTTCTAATTTTAACTTAGTTTTAGAGTATGGGTTAGTTGGATTAGTTTTTTCATTTTCGTAAATATCTTTTTTATTTACGTTTCCATAAACAGCAGCTGAAGATGAAAAGATAATTTTTTTTATACCTTGTTTAATACATTCATCAATAAATATTTTTGCTTTATCATAATTATTTTCATAGTATTTTTGAGGAAATTTTAAGGACTCGCTTACTTTAGTGTGAGCAGCAAAATGAATAACAATATCAATTTTTTTTTCTTTAAATAAATTAGAAAAATTTTTTACGTTCGATATATCTGACTTTATAAAATTAGCTTTATTTGGAATTAATTCTTTATAACCTGTAACCAAATTGTCTACAATTGTTACATTATGACCTTTATCAAGAAACATTAAAGATGTATTGCTTCCTATGTACCCTGCTCCACCTGTAATTAAAACATTCATAATTTTATGTTATTTATTTGACACTACTGATGCACCATCCTTATACCAAACAAATTTCTTTTTTGGGACTCGCCAATCATTACCATAAAGATATTTTAAATACTCCTCAGGTTGACTTGGTACATTAATAGTTAGTCCATTAAAGTTTATCTTTTTAATTTTTTCAATAAATCTAACTGGCTCCGAATAACCTTGCATTTTATAAAATATACCTTTTTTAATACACAAATTTTTTAAATACATAAAAAAAATTTTAAATAATGAAAGTGAATTTATCATTAGTTTATGTTTTCCATTATAGCTACCTGCTTCAGATAAAGCGTGTATTAACTTCATTAAGTAATTTTTAGGAACAGGCCATAAAATTTGCGCAATTTCCTCGTCTTTCTCTGTTTTTGATATTTCATAAAAGTTGAAATCAACTATTCTCCCCCCTTTTTTGTTGAATGATAAATCTGGAGATTTAATTCCATAACCTTCTCTTAAAATATAATTTTCTTTTTCCATTATTTTAAGTATTTTTTCTTGACTAACTTCACTTGCCCAAACAGCAATATCTATATCGTGATCCCACTCAATTAAATTATTGTCTCTTATTATTCCTAGTAGTGTTCCATGTCCTAGCCAATAATTTATTTTATTAGTTTTTAAAATACTAATTACTTCTAGAAAGTTTGTGTCAGAATTATTTTTCTTTAAAATTTTTTTATTTTCTATCATTTTTAGAGAATTTAAATTGAGACAAAAAATCTTTAAAAAACACTAAGTAAAAATTCCATAAAAAAGCGAGACAAAACTTTGTGCAGATTAGAAAAAAAACAAAATTGGGTATTAGAGTGTCATAATAAAAAATATCGATCAGTATCAATAAAGAAATAAAATCATATGTTCTTGCTCTATCGTCTAAAAAATTTTTAAAAAAGTTAGCAATTTTATTGATTTTATTTTTTTGTTTATTTACGTTTTTTAGTTTATTAACAATTTCTATCTTGCTAATTTTTTTTTCTTTAAGTTTATCTATTGTGGTCAAATAGATAAAAAATTTAATATCGCAAATTTTTAAAAAAACTATCAACAAAGTTAAAATTAAGTAAATAGTTTGTTCAGTTTGGTTAAATAAAAGTATCCCGAATCCACACAAAAAACTATAATAACCAATAAATCCTGCCCACTCATCTAAAACAGCTCCAAGCTCTGAAGTTTTGTTTTTTATCTTAGCTAAATATCCATCAGACCAATCTAAAAAGCTTTTGAGAAAGAACATTATTGAGGCAATTATAACTAGTTCGATCTTTCCCGTTGAAAGTAAAATACCTCCAATTACTCCTGCTAGCGCATAGATTAAAGTAATCACGTTTGGAGTTATTGGCTTGTTTTGAAGAAAGAAAATTAAAATTGATGATAACTCAATATAAATAATTGATTTAAATTTAGTATAGGGAGAGCTGTTCAGATCAATATCAAAATCTCTTCTTAATCTTTTAAACATATTATTGTAATGTGTTTTTCTAATTCTTGTGTATGGTATTATCATAATTATCTCTTAATTTTTATATTGCATGAGTTTCTTCTTTAATAAATTTTATCCACGTTTTTACTGGATCTTTCTCTACTTTACAAAAAACAGAGCTATATTGTTTAATTAGATCTTGAATATCTTTAGTATTCCACCAACTGTCTGGGTTTTCCCAAATTTTATTTATATGCTTTGCTGCATTAGCAGTATCATCAAAAAAAATGTTATTTTTTTTGAAATCTTCAACGATTGTTTCTTGATTTACAAAAAAAGGTTTTTTATCAAAATTGTTTATTAAAATCGTAGGGCCGTTAAAGATAGACTCTATAAAGGCTGTCTCTGGGAAGGTGCAGATTGTAATTTTCGATTTTTTTTTAAATTTATGAAATATTGTTTTATTATCGTGATATTGATGTTTTAAAAAATTTTTTATCTGAGATTGTTCTTCTCGTACACAACTTACTGATGGTAAATATAATAAATTACTATAAATTTCAGATTTGAGATGTTTTTTTAAAGTTTTTAAGTTTTTAAAATTTTTAAAACATAAACCTTTTTCAAACCTTACTGGATATTTCCAGCTAGGTTCTTCTAAAAAAATTAACGATTGTGCATTTTTATTCCTTAAAATATTATCAATAATTTTTAATGAAGGTATTTGAACATCGTTATTTTCTCTAGGCTTTGTCCAAACTAGTTTTTTTAAGGCGATCTTTCTCTCAAATTGAAGGCATGATGAAAACTTTAATTGATTTCCACCTCCATGTGAACTTACAATAAGTTTTGATCCATTTTCAATTACTGTTTTCGCTAACCAAAACTTATATCTCTCATTGTGATAGTGCTCTAAACCCGATAATATCAATTTTGGTTTAAGTTTTACACTTTCAATGCTTTTTATAAAATTATTATATCCTTCCATTAAACTTATTGGCAAGTCCATAAATATTTTTGTATTAATAAATCTTTCAAAATCTTTGTCTCGTATATAATCGTGTTTTAAAATTTCAAATTGATTTCTAAAATTTAAATTAAACTTTGTGCTACTTAAAATTTTAGAGTCTAATGATCTGTTAAATAAGAACACTGGGTTATTATTTGTAGCTTTGTTTATTTTAAAAAAAATATCTTTTTTAAAAAGATTAGGATCAATTAAACTTGAGTTTTTTTTTGCAAACAAGAGCTGTATTGGTTCTAAAATTTTTTCAAACAAAGTTGATTTAAAAAAACTTATCTTTTTATCAGCTTGAACAAATTTCTTTTCATTTTTAATTAGTTTTAGATTAATCTTATTATTTTTTTTTAAAAAATCTAAAATATTTTTAAAAATTGTATAATTAAAAATATCGCTAGATCTAATTAATTGAAGATATTCTAAGGTAGTTTTAGGGTGTTTTTTTTTTAAATTTTGGAATTCAATAAACTCTAAATCATTTGATATAGAAACAGTCTCCTGGAGAATTTTCCACCTATAAAATTGACAAGGAAGATAAGTTATTAACCAAGGTAAAACTAAAATATTCCAGTATTTACAGGGCTTATTCGTTCCATGTACTTTATTTAAATATGTTTTTAACTTCTCGGAGTACAAGTCAACAAGACGCTGCAGGTAAACATAGTCATTTTCATTTATCAAATCATCAATTTTAACAATTTTCTCATTAAAATTTTCCCCAGAATTTTTACACCATTTGCCCGATAATATCTTTTTTTCTTTATTGTTTATATCATTGTCTAAAGATGTAGCACAAAATAGGTATTTATTTTGATTTATATTTTTTAAATTCATACGTTACTATTACCAAATATCTTTTTTATCTCTTTGATCACAATATTTTGCTTTGATTTAGTCAAACCTGCATACATTGGAATAGATAAGCATTTTTTATAATAGTCTTCGGCAAATCTGAAATTTTTATTCTTAAATCCTAATTTTTTAAAATAAGGTTGTTTGTGAATAGGAATATAATGTAAATTTGCAAAAATTTTTTTTCTTTTTAATATTTTAAAAACATAGTCTCTAGTGATATTTAATCTATTCTTTTTCACTAATATTACAAAAAGATGGTACGAGGATAGAATATTTTTATCTATTTTTTGGAAACTTAAAGGCAGACTCTTGAAAGCTTTTTTATATTTTTGAGCTATTTCATTTCTTTTTTTTATCCAACTTTTCAAAGACTCAATTTGAGATATTCCAAGAGCTGATTGAATTTCATCAAGTTTATAATTATATCCGAGCATCTGATGCTCGTAATACCAACTGGGTTTTCTTTTAAAATTAAGATATTTTTTTTCTCTTGTAATTCCATGAAAACCTAATTGTTGTAACCTTTTATATATTCGAAGGTTGTTTGTTGTCGCGGCTCCACCTTCTGCAGTTGTTATAATTTTGACCGGATGAAAACTAAATACTGTGATATCACTATATTTACAATTTCCTACTGGAGAATTTAAATATTTTGCCCCGATTGAGTGGGAAGCATCCTCTATGATTTTAAATTTATATGTTTTCTTTAACCTTTTTAATCTTTTTAAGTTTGGGGGTAATCCGCCAAAATGTACTGGTATTATTACTTTTGGAAGTTTTTTTTTTCTTTTAGCAAGCTTAAGTTTATTTTCTAATATATCTAAATCTAAATTAAAATCTTTAAGGCTTATATCTACTAAATCAACTTTGGCTTGACAATACAAAGCACAATTTGCACTTGCAACAAATGAATTTGTAGATGTCCAAACTATATCTTTTTTTCCAACTCCAAGTGCTAAACAAGCTATATGTAATGCACTAGTAGCACTATTAAAAGATGTAACATATTTTACTTTGCACAATTCGGATATTTTCTTTTCAAATCGTTCTTTGACGGGCCCTTGAGTTAAATAATTTGAACTAAGAATTTTTTTTATATTTTTAAAATCTGCTTTTGGAATTAATTGTTGAGCATATGGTATCATTATAAAAATTTATTTTTTACCTTTTTGGCTTTTAAGTTCAAATTTGAGTTCATCATACTCTTTCATTTTCTGTTTCATAAATCTTATTGTCATTTGAGTTTTTTCAGTAATTCCTTTCGGAGTTATTACATAAAGATAATTTAATTTAGATTTATTTTTTTTGAAATTTTTGATTTTTATTAAGCCTTTCTCCTTTAAGGCTTTCATACAATAATTTAATTTACCTAAACTAAATCCTAAATCCTTAGCCATCTCTCTTTGTGGTTGACCAGGTTTATTTTCAATTTTTCTTAATAAATTAAATTCATCTGGATTGTTATCTGTCATAATTGTTCAATATTTGAACAATATAGTGTGTTTTTTCTGATTTGTCAAAAAACAGACTAATTTTCCTCAAGATTTAAGCATTTTTTTTCAATTAATGTTTGCAATAAACGTAAGTTTTCATATATTGTTCAATATTTGAACAATTATGTTAAACGATAAAATTTATGCTTTAGGTAAAAAACTTTACCCCCTTAACAGAAGTATAACTGGTAAAGAAACTTTAAAGTCTCTTAAACTAATCAAAAAAGAAATTCCGAGATTAAAAATTAAATTCATTAAATCAAAAATTAAGATTTTTGATTGGGTAGTTCCCTCAGAATGGAATGTAAAAAAAGCTTATGTTATAGATAAATTTGGAAAAAAAATTATTGATCTTAAAAATCACAATTTACATTTAGTTGGGTATTCAGTTCCAGTTAAGAAAAAAATTAATAAAGATCAATTACTTCAAAAAATATATTCTCTTAAAAAACAGCGAAATGCAATACCTTATGTCACTAGTTACTATAAGAAACACTGGGGTTTTTGTACGACTCATAATCAAAAAAAAGAGATAGAACGAAATTATAAATCTAAGGATAAATTTTCTATTGTTATAGACTCATCATTTAATAATAAAGGTAAATTAAATTATGGTGAAGTAATCATACCAGGTAAGGAAAAAAAAGAAATATTGATATCAACATATATCTGCCATCCACAGATGGCAAATAACGAATTATCGGGACCCCTTGTAACAACTGCTTTAGTAAAATATTTCTTCAAAAAAAAAAATAATAAAACTCTTAGGTTTATATTTGTGCCAGAGACTATTGGTTCAATAGCATACATAAAAAAAAATTTAGAATATCTTAAAAGGTATACTATTGGAGGTTATGTTTTAAGCTGTATTGGAGACGATAAAGAATATTCTTTAATATCTACAAAATATGGAAATTCTAATTCAGACTTTGCAGCTATACAAGCTTTTAAAAAACTCAAAATTAATTATAAAAAATACTCTTTTCTTGAGAGAGGATCAGATGAAAGACAATTTAATTCTCCCGGTGTTGACTTGCCTATCGCTTCCATTTTAAGAACAAAATATGGCGAGTATCCTGAGTATCATACTTCATTGGATAATTTTAAACTTGTTACAAAAAAAGGATTAAACGGTGGTTTTAAAGTCTCAAAAACTGCCATAGAAAATTTATTAAATTATGAAATTCCCTTTTCAAAGTATTTATGTGAGCCGAAACTTCAAAAGAAAAATCTTTACAATCATATAAGTTTCAAAGGTAAAAGTAAAAAATTTTCTAGAAATTTGCTTAATTTTCTACAATACGCTGATGGTAAGAATAATTTACAAAAAATTTCAAAATTAATTAAATTATCAGGTCTTGAGACAAGGAGAATTTGGAAAATTTTAAAAAAAAATAAACTTGTAAATTAGATATGTCTGGATTCAAAAAAATTATCAAAAACTACCTCACCAATTTTAAGCATAAATATATGTTTATCGACAAAAATAATAAATATACAAAAAAATTTGTTACAGAGAAGATAAAATTTTTTGAGAAGAAACTCTCTGAAAACTGGGGCAAAGAAAAAGTAAGAGGAGTTGCAATTTTACTTGATAGAGATATAGACTATTTATCTTTAATATTTGCCACATGGATTTGTAACGGATTTTATTTACCTTTATCTAATGAAATGCCAGAAAATAATATTCGGCAACAATTAAGAGACTCCGGAGTAAATCTTATTGTATATAAAAAAAATGGAATATTAGTTTTTAAAAAAATTAGAAAAATTAGAAATAAATTTATAGAAAAAAATCACAGAAATATAGCTTATGTAATTTTTACATCAGGAAGCACAGGAAAAAAGAAGGGAGTATGTATATCTAATTCTGGATTACAGAGCTATTTTCAAGCAATTAAGATTAAATTTTACAGAAGAAAAAAATTTAAATCATTGGTCATTAGTGGCGAGTTAACATTTGATATAACTTTAGCAGATTTTATATTTGCGTTGCTATTTAAATCTACTATCGCAATTACTGAAAATTCTAAAAATTTTATTTCATTAATTAACATTATTAATACACACAAAATTGAGGCTATGTATTTGGTCCCATCAGCTTTAAATAAATTAATAGAAATTAATAGTAAAATTGGAAAAAATTATTTGAAAAGTATAAAGCATATTAATTTAGGAGGTGAAAACTTAAGTCCAGCACTTGTCGACAAAATAAAATCAAAATTCCAAAAAGTTAATATATATAATTTTTATGGTCCTACTGAATTTACGATTAATTGTTTATGTCACATGATTGAAAATAAAAGATATGAAGAAATCCCTATTGGTAAGCCCTTAAAAGGCGTAAGAATTTATATAAACAAAAAAGATCCTAGAGATGATTTTGGGGAATTATATTTAAGTGGGAATCAATTAATGCTAGGTTACGTAAATTATAAAAATAATATAGTAAATGTTCACGGTAAAAACTATTATCCCACTGGTGATGTAGTAAAAATAAATAAAAAACATGAATTAATTTTTATTGGAAGAGCCAAAGATTACATAAAAGTTGATGGTTATCGTATAAGTTTAACACGAATTGAAAATATTATACTTAAAAACTTAAATCTTCCATGTAAAGTCACTTTAATTAAAAATAAAGTTTTTTTGATTGTTGAAGTAAATAAAAAAAATAAACTATCAATTAATAATAAATTAATAAACATTTTTAATAGTTTCTTAGAGTCTTATGAGAAACCGTATAAAGTAATTTTTATTAACAAATTTATCTATCTCGATTCTGGAAAGTTAGACATCACAGGAACTATTAATAAAATAAGATGATATCATTTTTACATACAGACTTGTATAATTATTATTTTAAAAATTCTTATTTTAAAGATAAAAAGTTTAATAAAGATAATGTTTTACAAAGAATGTTTTTTGATGTTAAAAAGATTAATAAAAAAATTATTATCCCAACTTATAATTATAATTTCCCGAAAACTTTTCGTTTTAACTATAAGAAAGATAAGAGTCAGGTAGGATCTTTTTCTGAGTATTTTTGTAAAAAATATAACAAATCTAGAACTTCGACCCCAATTTTCTCAACTTGTAATAATATTAATTTTGATTTCAATTATGCTATTCAATTTTTTGATCCATTTGGAACTCATTCTGAATTTGATTACCTATATAAAAATAATGGAAAAATAATAAATTTTGGATCAAGTTTTGCACCTACGTTTATAATGTTTATAGAGCGTGCTTTAAAAAGTGGTGCCCTTTATAGATATGCAAAATATTTTAAAGGTAAGACTTATTATAAAAATAAATTCCATGATACAATTTTATACTATGAGGTTAGACCGCTTAAGATTAAGATTGAATATGATCTTAAAAAAATTAGAAATCTTTTAAAGAGTAATAAAGTTTTAAAAATAAAAGAAACTAAAGATAATTTTAAGTTTGAAGAAATAGACGCAAAAAAATTCAAAGATTTAATTATGTTAAAAATAAACAATGATCCTTATTATCTTTTAAATAAGAGTACTATTCAAAGATTAAAAAAGAATAAATTATATAATTATAAGAAATTTAAAATTCAACAATTTGAAAAAAATTATGTTTGATAAAAACTGGGAAAAAAATATATATTCAAAATCCAAGCAAAAAAATGTTTATCCATTTGATTGGGTTGTATCGTCAACTAATAAATATATTAAAAATTATAAATCAAAAAAAGTAATAGAGTTCGGGTCGGGAACAGGAAATAATTTAATAGTTTTTAAGAATCTTGGTTTCAAAAAAATTGAAGGGATAGATGGTTCTACAACTGCTTCAAAGATAGCTTTGAAAAAATTTAGATATACCAAAAATATTTCAATTAAAAATGAGGACTTTACAAAGATAAATTTAAAGAAAGATTGTTATGATTTAATAGTTGATCGAGGGTCGCTAACTCATAACAGCATAAATAATATTGATAGAATAATAAGTATGGCTTATTCATCATTAAAACAAGGTGGTTATATTTTTTCTTCGATGTTTAGCAAACATCACTCTTCATTTTCAAAAAGTAAATTTTTCTTTAAAAAGGAGACATCTTCTTCAGGATTGATTACATCATTCTTGAATCACAAGGAACTAAAGCGGATTTTTAGAAAATTCATAATAGTATCTTTAGTTCATGAAACTAAAATTGACATGAAAAGCAAAAGGAAAATCTGTTGGTGGTATTTGATTGCAAAAAAAGGTAAAAGATGAGTAATCATAAAAAAATGGTAATTGAAATTATAAGAAAAAATTTAAAACTAAAGAGAATTACAGACCTAAATCTAAAAGTGGGTTCTATACCCATTTGGGACTCGATGATGCAGGTAAAAATATTTTTTGAATTGAAAACAAAATTTAATAAAATAAACATTAAAAATGCTGCAAATGTTAGAAGTATAAAAGACTGGGTAGAACTTGTTGATAGGATTTATTGATGATAAATTTTTTAACTGGAAATATTGGTAATGCAAATAGAGAGGCTTTAAACAGTTTTAAAAAATTACCAGCTGACATATACGAAAAATCTAAAGGATATTTTTTTAGATTTAGAAAATACTCACGAATTGTAATAGAAAATGCAAAAGGTAAAAAAAAAATTGACTTTGTTAAGAATAATTTTTTTTTCCAAGAAAAAAAAAGAAATAGATATGCAGGTGGAAAAAAAAGAATATTCAAAGAAATAGACCAAAAAGTATTAAAATACTTTGTATCTTTATTTTTGAACCAGTTTCAACATTTATTTTTAGGAAAGAAAAAAATAGAAGTTGGATTCCATCAATTAAGAATAAAATGTTCTAAAGATTTTGTTGGATATCCAGTTCCAGAAGGATGGCACAAAGATGGTTTCGATTTTGTGATAATAATCAATTTTAATTCGGAAAATGTAGAAGGAGGTATCACAAGAATTAAAGAAAACTTAATAAATAAAGATGCTTATTCTTCTTTTCTTAACAAGGGAGATTATATTCTTTTAAACGATAAGAAATATTATCATTATACTGATCCCATTAACGTCTCAAAAAAAGCAAAAAGTGGCAACAGAGATACCTTAGTAATCACAGTAAAACATTTATAAATCAAAAGTGAAAAAAAAAATTGTAATTGTTGGAGGGGGTATTATTGGTTGTGTATCTGCAATATACCTTAATCGTTATGGTCACGATGTTAGCATAATAGAAAAAAGTGAAAATTTAGGAGGTGTGCTTACCGATCAAAAATTCAATCAAGATATTTTCTTAAAAGGCACACAATATTTGGATGTAAATGTAGAATGGTTTAGAGTTTTAAAAGAACTTGTACCTGATTTGAATATTTTTGATTATAGTTATGGTTCGTATACAAATTTAAATTCATTTAATTTTAATTCTGAGGATTTTGCTATACCAGTATTTAATTTTGATTTAGAAAAAGAAAATATTCAAAATAATCACTATCAATATAAATCGTTAGCAGATAGGATTAATCAATATCCAGAGGATATTAAATCACAATTAATCAAATTTTTTTCTAATAGTGAAATAGACTTAAATAAAATTTCATCAGCCTGTGTAGGTAATCTAGGAATTTCTAGAGTTGCTTTGATTAAAAATGAAAACTTAAAGAAACTTAAAAGTGAAAATAAAATTATAGATGACTTATATGCTATTAAAAGAAATGAAATTTATAATCATAACCTTCAATACGCTTTACCTAAAAATGGTTTTACTGAATTTTTTTTAAGATTAAGAAAAAAATTAGAAAAAGAAAATATAAAAGTATTTACTAATTCAAGAATATTCCCTGAATGGAAAAATGGTAACCTTGAGATTGCCTTGAATAATAAGAAAATTAATAATGATTGTATTTTTTGGTCAGGTAACCCAACACATTTAATTCAAAAATTTTTAGATTCAAAATTGGACTCTTTCGTTTTTAGGACTCTTCAGGTAAACGCTAACATCGAAAACTTAAAAATAAAAGAAAGATTTATTCAGGTATATAGTAAAAGTTCAAAGATATTCAGAATAAACTTATATAATTTGAATAATATTCCTAAAATAGGAGTTGAGTGTTTTTTTCATAAAGAAGACTCAAAAAATATTTTAAATGAAGCTTTAGGTATATTAAAAAAGTTTAAATTAGAATTAAAATATTCTGAAACCACTATTAACAAAAATCTTATTAATAGATTTGATATTTTTACAATTTCAGACAAACAAACTATTGAACAATTTTTACAAAAAACTAAAAATAGTAATTTACTATTTTCACCGTGGACAAGTTATGGTCGTACAGAAAAAATTGAAAAAATTTTAGATAACTTCAAAAAACTAAACTTAATTAATTAGAATTTTTTTGCTTTACCAAACTATTAATTTTAAAAATTTCTGGATTAGAGGTGAATAATTTAGTAATTTTTTTAAATGAAAAGCCTATATTGGGATAAAAGATATTAAAAATTTTACTTACTACTTTAAAGTCATCAATTTCGTCTACGGTCAATCTAAATTTAGATAAGTTTTTTTTTAATTTAAGATTATGGATATTAAATTCCCTTTTGTTTTTATGAATATAAGCAGTTACATGTTCTTTAAAATAATCAGTCTTAGATTTTCTATATATTTTCTCTAATGTATGAATATCTAATATTTCTATTGCGAAACCCATTGGGTAAGTCATTGGAAAAACATTGCTAACATAGTCAAATTCATTTTTAATAAATATCTTTACAAGTTTATCTATCAATTCAGGTGAAACAAGTGGATTATCTGAAGTGATACGAACAATTGCATCTGCTTTGAATTTTTTTGCAGTTTGAATATATCTTTTAAGCACATTGCTTTCACTTCCCCTAAAATATTTAAATTTATGTTTCTTTATTAATTTGATTAATTGATCGTTTTTTTTACTCTTAGGGGTTGCAACAACAATTTCATTTAATGTTCTCGAAAGTGCAATTCTTTTAAGTTGTTTAATAATCATAGGCATACCATCGATTTTTTTTAAAATTTTACCAGGCAGACGTTTCGAACCAACTCTAGCTTGAATTATTGCTACAATTTTCATTTATATTAATTAGAAAATAATTGTTTTAATCCCTTATCTATATTGATTTTTGGTGAATATTTTAAATCTTGAATTATTTTAGAAATATCAGGCTGTCTTTTATAAATTTCTCTTTTGGCACTCCTATCGCTTTTTTCAAATGAAATTTTTTCTATTTTGATATTTTTTTTTGAAAGGTTCACCATTTTATTAGCTAAATCAATTACAGATATAGGATCATTGTTGTTTCCAATGTTATATGTGGTATTTTTTTTTCCATTTCCAATAATTCTGTTAATTCCATCAATTGCATCTAAGATATTACAATAGGATCTGATTTGCTTACCATCCCCATAAATTTTTAATTTCTCATTATTATCAATCGCTTTTTTAAATTTTGGAATCACGAATTCTGGTCTCTGATTTCCTCCATATAAATTAAAAAATCTAAAAATATTATAATCGAAACCATAAAAATTACTATATGCTTTTAGATATTCCTCTCCAACCATCTTTGTTATTCCATAATTTGATTTAGGTTTTAATTGCGCATCTTCTTTTATTGGTATTATCTCCTGATCACCATAAACTTCTGAGGATGATGAAAAAAAAACTTTTTTTACTTTTTGTTTTACTGCGGCATCTAATATAAATTTTGTTCCTTGTATATTTATTTCTAAACACTCTAATCTTTTTTTCTCAGTTAATTCTACTCCAACCATAGCAGCTAAATGGACTATCATGTCACAATTTTTTACAGCTTTATCTAAATCATAAGGATTTAAAATACTGCCATTAAATTGTTGGAAATCGCTACTTTTATTATTATGAAGAATGTCAAAGCTTATAACTTCATGTCCTTTTTTAACCAAGCTATTAACTAGTTCTCCGCCTATAAACCCACTCCCGCCTGTTACAAGAATTTTACTCATTATGCATTATAAATTTTGTCATTTTTATATTTAAAACTGTTACGAGTATCAATTACTATTTGCGCATGTTTTTTTATTAGACTGTAGCTAAATTTGTCATGGTTTGTAACTATAATTACTGCATCACTATCCTTTAGTGTTTTTTTAGATATCTCAGTAATCTTATAAATTTGTTTATTTTTGATTAATTCATTTTGATCCGATTTTTCCAAAAATGGATCTGCACAAGTTACTCTACATTTATATCTCTTCAACAATTTGATTAATCGAAAAGAGGGAGATTCTCTCAAATCATTAGTATTTTTTTTGTAAGAAAGACCCAATATAAATATTTTCTTGCCATACAAAGTTTTTTGATTTTTTTTTAATGCTTTTTTTAATACAAAAATTATATAATTGCACATTCCCTTATTTATATTTCCTGAAAGTTCTATGAATTTGGCCTGAACATTATATTTTTTTGCTTTCCAGGCAAGTATATATGGATCTACGGGGATACAGTGACCTCCAGGTCCAGGGCCTGGATAGAATGCTTTATACCCGAAAGGTTTGGTTTTTGCTGCTTCAATACTCTCATTTATATCTATTCCCATACTATTTGCTATTACCTTCATCTCATTTACAAATCCTATGTTTACTGACCTGTAAACATTCTCAAGTAATTTTGTAAACTCAGCTGTTTTGATGGAGGTTACTGGTACTATTGAAGAAATATTCTTATATAAATTTTTCATAATTTTTAAACATTTCTTGGAGTGCCCAGAAATTACTTTAGGAATATTTCCTTTTTTTATTGAAAAATTTTTGTTGCCCGGATCTTCTCTTTCAGGAGAAAATCCCAAAAAATAATTTTTTCCAATTTCAAATTTTCTATTTTTTATAATTGGCAGAAAATACTCCTCAGTTGCTCCAGGATAAACTGTGCTTTCAAGAACAATAAGTTGAGAACTCCTTAAATATTTTTTAATTTTGGAGGCACAAAATTTTATGTAGGACATATCCGGGTTTTTATTATTTTTTATAGGTGTAGGCACACAAATTATTATAATATCACATTTTGAAATAAAATTATATTTGTTAGTAACTATAAAATTTTTACCTAATGCTTTTTTTATCTCAATTTTTTTTATAGCTGGTACTGTGCTTTTTAATTTATTTAATTGATTAATTTTTTTAAGATTATTTTCTATACCAATAACTTTAAATTTTTTATTTATAAATCTTAAACACAAAGGTAATCCAACATAGCCCAACCCGATCACACCGATAACAGCAGTTTTATTCTTTAATTTTTTAATTAAATTTTTCATTTTATTCTTCAACTATTTTTTTATTTTCTAATTTGAAAATTTTTTCACAATAGCTGAGTGAAGATTTTTTGTGAGATATCAAAATAATAGTTAAATTTTTAATCTTTTTAATATCTGACATTATTTTATTTTCTGTATTTTCATCCAAAGCGTTTGTAGCTTCGTCCATTATTAATAAATCTTTTTTTGAATAAAGAGCCCTTGCAATACCTATTCTTTGTTTTTCACCTCCTGAAATTTTAATACCCTTATCACCTATTAAAGTCTCTAAACCTTTCGATGAAGATTTTATCATATCTTTTAGTTGGGTTATTTCAATTATTTTTTCCAATTCATTATCATCTAGATTATTCTCATCTCCGAAGGTAATATTTTTTTTAATCGAATTATCTAATAAGGCAATATTTTGTGATACGTAACTGAAATTTATATTCCATGATTTTGGAAGATAATTTAATTCTTTTCCATTTAAAAAAAATTTACCCTTTGTAGGTTTTAGTAAACCGCTTATGATATCTATTAAAGTAGACTTTCCTGAACCGGTCTCACCTTTTATTCCTACAATTTCATTTTTTTTTATTTCTAAGCTTAAATTTTCTAAAATATAATTATCTCTGTTCGGATATCTAAAATATAAATTATTTACATTTAATTTCTCAAAATTAAAATTTTTATCAATAGTGCTGAGTTTTGTTCTTTCTTCGCTTTCAGTTAAAACTATATCTTTAATCTCATCATTTATGCTTACAATTGCTGGTAGTCCAAAATTAAAATTTTGCAATGAATTAATAATTTTATATGTAGAGGGATATAATCTAAACGCTGCAGCTGAAAATAGGCCTATCTTTGTAATTAGATCATTTTGTGAGAAATTCAACTCTCTTAATATAAAAACAATAGTTAAAATAGTAAAAAGAATAACAATTTCAAAAAATAGTTTTGGTAAATAAATATTAAAATTATGTTTTGCTGCATACTCTGCTTTTAAATCATTGCTAAATTGATGCTCTTTGAAAAAAAAATTCTCGATGTTCTTAATTTTTAATTCCTTAATGGAGTTAAAACTTTCCATAAGTGTTTTTACTCTAGCAGTTTCATAAAATTGACTTTTTTTACCCCATTCAATATTCTTTTTTTTATTAAGCGTGTATACTAATAAAAATAAAATAACCATTACAGCGCCGACTACATACAATGTGTAAGGGTCAATTAAAAATAAGAAACTTAATATACCGATGAATATCAAAATTTCAGTAAATAGCACTGCAACCAAGTGTAAGCTGTCTCTAAATAAATCAATTGCTCGAGTTGTATTATAAATTAAGCTTGAGTATTTTTTTTCAACAAATTTTAAATAAGGAAGTTTTATATAGCCTTCATATAAAGTTTGGCCCAGCCTTTTTCCAGTATCTAGACCAAATCTTACTAAAAAATTTGCAAAAAAAGCTAAACACAAATTTTTAATGATAAAAATAAAACCGATACCTATTAAAGTGAATGGTACAATTTTTTCACTTTCTATTTCAAAAGGTATAAATTTTGATAAATAAGGTATATTATTAAGATCATTTTTAAGTATAATCGAAATTAGAGGTATCACTGTTGATATACCTATTATTTCTAACATCATAGATAAAAAAGTCAGTATTATAAGAAGATAAAAAAGTTTTTTTTCTTTCGAAGAAAGTAATCTAAATAATAATAGTATTTTTTTCACCTTATTATAATTGTTATTAAAGTTGGTATTTTGTTTTTATTTCTGAAATTAAATTTTGTATACCTTGTCCAAAATCAACATTAAATTTATCTGAATATTTCATGGCAAAATTTTTTTCTTCTAACATACTGTATGGTGTTACTTGATAATGGGTATGTTTCTTTAATTCATTTTTTTTTTTGTATTCTATTTTTTTTATTCCAGTGATTTCAGAAATTATTTTTAAAACTTCTTTAATTTTAAAAAGTTCCGGACCAGATATTACAACTGTTTGATTCTTAAATTCTTTATCTGTTAAAGCCTTTTCACAAACTTTAGCAGCGTCAATAATATGGATATAGTTTCTCATCGAATCCGGATTTCCTGAGTAAGATATTTTTTTATTCTTTAAACTTTCTTTTATTAATGAGTGCAAACCGTTATTCAAATCAGAGCGAGGTCCATACAGTGTACCAAATCTTAAAATAGAATAATTCAATCTTTTTAATTTAAAAAATTCTTTTACATACGACTCTGCTGCTAGTTTACTTGATTTATAAAACCCCCCATGCTTTCCAGAAACATATATGGTGCTTGCGTGAATATATCTCTTTATTTTAGCTTTAAGACAAAGTTCAAGAAGTCTTACTAAGCCTAAAATGTTTACTTCAACAGTTTTTTCTGCATCTTTATTTGCATCGGTAATGTCAGAAATAGCTGCAAAATTATAAACATAATCTACTTTTTTTAAAATGTGAAAAAATTTTTTAGGATTTAATATATCGCCATTTATAAACTTTTGATCTTTTCTGATCCATTTAGACTTAGATTTATCGATAATTATGACCTGATGTTTTTTTTCAGAAAAAACATCAGCTACATGTGACCCTAAAAAACCACTTCCTCCAACTATCAATACTTTATACTTGTTCATTGTTCAATAATTGAACATTTATACAATTAT
>NHHO02000023.1 GCA_002171035.2 Candidatus Pelagibacter sp. TMED165 | reverse complement strand
GGTGGTGGTGTGCCAAAAAACTTTGTACAAGATACAGTGGTATGTGCAGAACTTTTGGGCAAAGAAGTAGACATGCATAAATATGCCATTCAGATTACAGTGGCAGACACAAGAGATGGTGCTTGTAGCAGTTCTACTCTTAAAGAGGCAAGTTCTTGGGGCAAAGTAGATATATCAAAGGAACAAATGGTATTTGCTGAAGCAACAAGTGTTTTGCCTTTGATAGCAAGCGACGTTTTTCATAGACAAAACTGGAAAAAAAGACAAAGAAGAAATTTTCAAAAAATATTTTTATAATATGAAGAAGACAAGATTAGCTTTAATACAGATGAAAATGTCATCTGAAAAAGAAAAAAACATAGCAAAAGCAATACTAAAAATTAAATCTGCAAAAAAAAGGGGAGCAGATATTGTTTGTTTGCCTGAGCTATTTTTAACAAAATACTTTTGTCAAACTGAAAAACATTCTAATTTTAATTTAGCTGAGAATATACCTGGTCCAACAACAGCAACTTTCTCTTCTATAGCCAAAAAACTAAATATAATATTAATTATCTCAATTTTTGAAAAAAGAACATCCGGAATTTATCATAATTCATGCATAGTTATAAATGAACATGGAAAGATTTTAGGTAAATATAGAAAAATGCATATACCAGACGACCCTCAATATTATGAGAAATTTTATTTTACTCCAGGAGATCTCGGTTTTAAATCTTTTAAAACAAAGAAAGGAAATTTAGGTACTTTAATTTGTTGGGATCAATGGTTTCCAGAAGCAGCTAGATTAACCACCCTTAAAGGGGCTGAAATATTATTTTACCCAACTGCAATAGGTTGGCATCCGAGTGAAAAAAAAAAGTTTGGTAAATCACAATTAGAATCTTGGTTAACTATTCAAAGATCTCATGCTATAGCAAATGGTATTTATGTTGCAGCAATCAATAGAGTAGGTTTGGAAAAACAGGGAAGTAAAAAATTGGAATTTTGGGGAAATAGCGTAATTTTTGACCCCAATGGAAATATGCTAAAAAAAGCAAGCAAGAGTGAACAGATTTTAATTTGTGATATTGACCTTAAAAAAATAGACACTGTGCGAAGACATTGGCCTTTTTTCAGAGATAGAAGGATTGATTCATATAAGAATATTCTTAAAAATCCCAGTGATGACTAAATTTTCAATACCTAAGAGTTTTCGAATGCCTGCTGAATGGGAAAAACAAAAATCAACCTGGTTGGCCTGGCCACACAATAAAAAAGATTGGCCGAATAGATTTCATTTTATTCCAGAAATTTTTGCTGAAATCATATTTTATATCGCCAAAGGGCAAATGGTCAATATTTTAATTGATAGTCAAAGTTTAAAAAAAAAAGCTATTTTAATTTTAAAAGACTTTAAAGTAAACTTTTCAAATATTAGATTTATTTTTTGCAAAACTGATAGAGTTTGGTTGAGAGACTCTTTTCCTATATTTGTTAAAAATGAAAAAAATAAAAAAATTTTGATAAATTGGAGATTTAATTCTTGGGCAAAGTACAAAAACTTTAAAAGGGATAATAGTATAATTAATAAAATTAAACATTTTTCAAAATTTAGTTCAGTTTCACCCACATTAGATAGAAAAAAGGTTGTTCTTGAGGGAGGGGCGATAGATGTGAATGGAAAAGGTGCTCTTATCGCTACTGAGGAATGTCTTCTAGGCAAAGTACAACAAAGAAATCCTGGATTTAAAAAAAAAGATTATGAGAGACTATTTTATAAATATTTTGGAGCACAACATGTTATATGGCTTAAAAGGGGTATAGTAGGAGATGATACGCATGGCCATGTGGACGATATTGCCAGATTTGTTTCACAAGATAAAATATTTTTAGCACATGAAAAAAATAAAAAAGATATAAACTATAAGATATTAAAAAATAACTTTAATATTGTAAAAAAACAGGACCATTTAAAAAATTTAAAAATTATTAAGATACCCATGCCAAAAGCTAAATACATCGATGGTACCAGAGTGCCTGCTACATATCTTAATTTTTATATTGCAAATAAAGCTGTGTTAGTTCCTATTTTTAATGATAAAAATGATAGGTTAGTTTTAAAGATTTTTAAGAAACATTTTAAAAGTAGAAAAATAATACCTATTGATTGCACAATTCTTATTTGGGGATACGGAGCTATACATTGCATGACCCAACAAGAACCTAGATAATTAAGTCGTTAATCCTCCACTTTATTTTAACTTTAGCACCTTTTAAAGATCCATTATTTTCAAAAGATATAATCGCAGATTTTCTCTCTAATAATGTTTTGCCTAAAAAAGTTCCTAATCCCAATCCTACATTATTTTTAAACGATTTTGATTTAGACTTAATATATGGCTCGCCTAAAGCTGTAATAATATCCTCTGGAAAGCCAGGTCCATCATCTTCTATGATAACAAATACATTTATATTATCGCTTTCTATCGAAATTAGTATATTTTGGCTTGAGAATTTTACGGCGNTTCCTAAAAAGTTCCNTAATCCATATNCGATTTCAGGATTTTTTTTAATTCGCACTTTGTTGATATCATTGACCACATTTAATTTTATATTCTTTTCTGAAGATACTCTAAATGACTTAATTATTTCTTCTAATAAATCTTCAAAATTCATTGAGCTTAAGAACTCATCGCTAATAATTTTTTTTTGTGAAATTTTTTTAAGAATTTCACTACATCTTTTTGTTTGACTTAGTAATAAATCTAAATCTTTGGTCAATTTTGAGTCATCTCCAACCTCTTTTCTTAACTCCTTAGAAACTACAGATATTGTTGCTAGAGGTGTTCCAAGAGAATGTGCAGCAGCGGCAGCTTGACCTCCTAAGGACTCTAGCTCATATTCTTTAGCTAAAATCTGTTGAAGCTTATTTAGAGCATCAGATCTTTTTTTTGTTTCTCCGGCAAATCGTATTCCAAAATAACTTAAAAATACTAAACCAATTATAAGAGAGATCAAAATTCCTGTCACGTAATAGTTTGGAAATGAAAGTATATAATCTTCCATTCCAGGAAGTGGCAAATGAAAAAATGTTAGTATAAATAATAAAATTATCGTACATGTTCCAAGTATAATAGTGCTTCCCATACTTAAAAATGTTGAAGATACAATTGTTGGGACAATCAAAAGAATGGCAAAAGGGTTGAATATTCCTCCAGTTAAAAATAATAGAATGCTTAATTGAATGATGTCATACATTAAAAAAGAACTTGAATATAAATCTTTTAGTAAAGTTTCTTTAAGGCCCAATTGTAAAAATAAATTTGTGAATAAACCTATAAGAATTACTATATGACAAAGTAAAACAGGAAAGTTTAAATCTAAGAAAAAATATACTAGATTAACAGAAAATAGCTGTCCAAAAATTGCAATCCATCTTAAGATAACTAATGTTTTTTTGTCTAAGTTTAGATTTTCCTCTAATCTAAATAGAGTGGCAAAATTCATGTCTTAATTATATATCTAAATTAGAAACGTCTAAAGCATTGTTAGTAATAAAATCCTTCCTAGGAGCCACATCATCGCCCATAAGGATCTTTATAATTTCTTGATCTTTAGATGATTTTTCTTTTGTGCCCTTAGAATATTGAACTTTCAATAAAGTTCTATTATCAGGATTTAATGTTGTTTCCCAAAGTTCTTCGGGATTCATTTCCCCTAATCCTTTAAATCTTTGAATAGAAAGTTTTCTTTTAGACTCTTCCATGAAATTTTCAAATTCTTTTGTTCCTCTTTTAAATTTTCTATCTTTTATGGATTTATTACCTAAGATATGTTTTTCTAAATCTTTTTCATCTTTTATATAAGAGCTTTTGGCACCTTTTGTAACTTTAAATAAAGGCGGTTGAGCTAAATAGAGATGTCCATTTTCAATTAGTTGGTTAAATGGAAAATTATTAAAAAAAGTTAACAATAATGTTCTGATGTGAGATCCGTCTACATCGGCGTCAGTCATAATGACTATTTTATCGTATCTTAAATTTTCTAAGTTAAAATCCTTTGATCCGGTTCCTAGGGCATTAATGAGTGTTACTATTTCATTTGATGACATCATTTTCGATAAAGCTTTTGTTGCATAATCTCCACCCGAACCGTTAGTTTTTTTATTATTATTTACGTAAGTATTTAAAATTTTTCCTCTTAAAGGAAGAACTGCTTGAAACTCACGATTCCTTCCCTGTTTTGCTGATCCGCCAGCCGAGTCCCCTTCAACAATGTATAGTTCGGTACCTTCTCTTTTTGAGATTTGGCAGTCTGCAAGCTTGCCAGGAAGCCCTGAGAGCTCAAATCCACCTTTCCTTCTAACGCTGTCTCTTGCTTTCCTAGCTACATCTCTAGCTATAGCAGCTTGAGTAATTTTTTCTAAGACACCCCTTGCGATCGAAGGATTTTGATCAAACCATGTAGATACTTTGTCATTTATTACATTTTCTACTACTAATCTTATTTCTGAGGATACTAATTTGTCTTTTGTTTGGGAAGAAAATTTAGGATCTGGCATTTTTATAGATAGTACCGTGGTAAGGCCTTCTTTAATATCTTCTCCGGTAAGTGATAGTTTATTCTTTTTATTATTATCTTGAGAGTACTTATTAATTACTCTTGTTAAAGCACTTCTAAAACCAAGCAAATGCGTTCCCCCATCTTTTTGGTGAATATTATTTGTAAAGGCCAAAACTTCTTCAGAGTATCCTGCATTCCATTCAAATGAACATTCAACTTCAACATTATTTTTATTTGCAGAGATAAAAATCGGTTTTTTAAAAACAACTTTCTCATTTTTATTAATCAAAATCGGCTTTTTTTGATTAATAAACTTTACAAACTCTAAAATTCCTCCATCAAATTTATTTATAAATTCTTTAGGCTTAGAGCCTGTGTTGTCAAAAAGGGATATGTTGATGCCTTTGTTTAAAAATGCTAATTCTCTCATTCTTTTTTGAAGAATTGATGAGCTAAATTTTGTTGATGAGAATATATCTTTAGATGGCAAAAAGGTAATCTCAGTTCCTTGTTTTTTGGTAATTCCAACTGTTTTTATAGATTTAATAGCATTTCCATCTTTAAAGCTGATCAGATATTCCTTTTTATCACGGAAAATTCTTAAATCTAACTTTTCAGACAGTGCGTTAACAACTGAGACTCCTACTCCATGTAATCCACCTGATACTTTATATGAGTCATGGTCAAATTTNCCTCCTGCGTGGAGTTGCGTCATAATTACTTCAGCAGCCGACATTTTTTCACTTTTATGCATTTCAACTGGGATACCACGACCATCATCCTCAACAGTAATTGTATTATCTTTATTCATTGTGACAGAAATATTTTTACAATATCCGGCTAGGGCTTCATCTATTGCATTGTCAACTACTTCAAAAACCATATGGTGTAACCCTGATCCATCATCAGTGTCTCCAATATACATTCCTGGTCTTTTTCGAACTGCGTCTAAACCTTTTAATACCTTAATGGACTCAGCTCCGTATGAGGTTTTTTGATTTTTGTCTAAATTTTTTGGCATTTTTTAATAAAAGATTTAAAGTTTATATCATTTTTTTTTGTTAATAGAAAATCGATACTTTTAATGATGCTGAATAAGTATTAATTAACAATGCTTTTGGAGTGATATTTAAAAAAATATTTGAAAATTGATTTTTCTAAATTTTCATTGGCATTATCACATAATAACTATTTTTATCTGAAATGTCCTCTATTAAAACTGGAGATGTTGAGTCTTTAAAGTTTAATTTTAATTTTTTGTCTTCTACTTGATTAGCAATATCCAGCAAATATTTTGAGTTGAAGCTTATAGTCAGATCCTTGTCATTGAAGTCACCTTTAATTGCTTCGTTACCATCACCTGAATTAGTACTATTTACAGATAGGTTCACATTCTCTTTATTAATAACTAATTTAACACCTTCTTTTCTATCGATTGATACAGTCGTAACCCTTTCGATAGAATCGATAAATTCTTTAGTTGGCACGATAAGTGTTTTTTTATTATCTACAGGAACAACTTTTCTATAATCGGGAAACTTACCGTCTATCACTTTTGATATTAGTTTCATGTTACCAATTATAAATTTTATTTTTGTATCACTTATTTGAATATTTACTGGTATCTTAATTTCTGTAAGCAATGAGCATAATTGAAAAACTGTTTTTCTTGGTAATATTATTGATGAAAACTTTACATCATTTTTAACTTCCAAACTACTCGATGAAAGTCTATGGCTGTCTGTTGAAACTCCAGTCAAAAATGTTTTATTATTTGACTCAGTTATGTGAAGAAAAATTCCGTTTAAATAGTGTCTAGTGTCATCGTTCGAAATTGAAATTTTTGATTTGTTTAGTAGTGATAGCAGTTGTTCATTATTTAATTCTATCATTTGCTTATCAAAGTTATCGTCAAAAGTAGGAAAATTATCTGTTGGTAAACAAAGAAGATTAAAATCAGAGCTGTCAGCACTTAAGCTAAGTTTTTTTTCATCTTTTAAGTTGAATTTTATTTCAGAATTTCCAGAAATTTTTCTCAAAATATCGTAAAGAACTGATGCTGAAGTTGTGGTGCTGCCTTTTTTCTGAATCTTTACGTCACTGATTTCATCATAAAATATTATATCCAAATCAGTGGCTATAATAATAATTTTATTTTCTTGTACATCAATAAGAACATTTGAAAGTATAGGTAAAGTATTTTTCTTTTCCACAACTCCTTGAACAAAATTTAGTGATTTTAATAAAACATCTCTTTTTATTGAGAATTGCATTAGATTACTCTTCCATTAATATACTTTTAATCTCGCTAATATTTTTTTTTAATTCTTGGTCTTTCTCGGATAATCTATTAATTGTTTTCACTGCATGAATTACAGTAGTGTGATCTCGATTTGCAAATCTTCTTCCTATTTCAGGCAAAGATCTAGTTGTAAGTTTTTTTGCAAGAAACATTGCAATTTGTCTTGGTCTAGCTAAAGGCCTGGATCTTCTTTGAGAAAGCATTTCTGATAATGATATGCTGTAAAAGTTTGAAACAATATTTTGTATTTTGTCTACGGTTATAACTTTTGTTTGGTTGAAAACATCTTTTAGTATTGTCTTGCAATCGCTTACNGTTAAGATTTTTTTGTGAACTCGACTAAAAGCAATTATTCTATTTAAAATACCAATCAACTCTCTAATATTAGTTTTGCTTTCACCAGCAATAAAATTTAAGACATCTTCACTTATGTTGATATTTTCTTTAAATTGATTTTGAATATCCATTAATCTTTTTTTAATAATCTTATTTTTTAGTTCTAAGTCAGGACTTTCAATATCAACTATCAGCCCTCCAGACAAACGAGACTTGATCCTTTCTTGGACTCTATCCAGCTTCATCGGGGGTCTATCAGCAGATATTATAACCTGGGAACCTTTATCCATTAAACTATTAAATGTGTGAAAAAATTCTTCTTGAAGACTTTCTTTGCCTCTTATGAATTGAATATCATCAATAATAAAAACAGATGATTTTCTAAAAAAATCTTTAAAGTTCACCATGTCATTTTTTTTTATTGATTTGATAAAGTGGTACATAAAGCGTTCTGCAGATATAAACATGACGTTATTATCTGGCTGAAG
Organism: Candidatus Pelagibacter sp. TMED165; assembly: GCA_002171035.2. The sequence goes on along the minus strand of NHHO02000023.1, from coordinate 6,109 downwards.
CTCTAATCCAATTGCGTTTAATAAATGAGTTTTCCCTAATCCTACCCCGCCGTAAACATAGAGCGGATTATATCTTGATACTTGTTCGCATATTTTTTTTGAATAAGATAGAGCTACTTCATTGCTTCGTCCTTGAACAAAATTGTTAAAATCTAGATTAGGATTTAGTCTATTGTAATTTAATATTGAGTCTTTAATCTCAGAAACTTTTCCGATTTCATCTATTTTAATGTTGTTTGGAATACTTGTTTTTACGTCTTCCGTAATCTTAAATTCAATCCTAGTTAGACTCAATTTAAATAGTTTAACTTGCTCTAATATTTTATCTAGATATCTTGATACTATCCAGTCTCTAAAAAACCTAGTGGGAACTCCTAAAATAAGATGATCATTGTATTCTTTTAAAAGAATTATATTTTTAAGCCAACTTGAGTAAATTTCAGAACCAAAATTTTTTTCTAAAGCAACTTGAATTTCTTCCCACTTTAAAGTTTGTTCCTCTTCAGAAACATAAATATTGTGCGATTTTGTAGATTTATTTTCCATGTGTAATTTTTTTTTGAAATTTATTTAAACTCTCAAATACAAAAACTTTCAACTATTTTTTTTAATATTTAAAAAAAAATTAGCATTAGGTTGCAAANCTAGCGTTGAGATAGAAAACTAAAAAATTTTTATTTCATTTATATTTTCAACTAAAGAATGAAAAATATTCTACTTGAAGTTATAGAAGACTATATGAGGTAAGGTTTTAAATTTAATTAATCAACTTTAAATTGATTAATTATTTTATTCTTTTAGAAATTCTGGAAATTTTTCTTGAAACAGTTTTTTTATTAATTATTCCAGATTTAGCAACCTGCATTAGAATGGATTGAAATTTTTTAAAGTTTTTTTTTGCTTTTTCTTTGTCGCCTGAGTTGAGAAGTTTTTCCATCTGTCTTATAGCTGATTTATACTTACTTTTTCTAATTTTATTTACAACTGTTTGTTTTTTTACTCTTCTAACTCTTCTTATAGCTGATTTTGTGTTTGGCATTTTGAAATGTATATATGTGTGATAAATAAGGGTCAACTTATTATTTTTGGCAAGAATTACAATAATAGCTTGCTCTATTATTTAACATGATTTTTTTTATTAACCCTCTGCAGTTGNAATCTGGACAATTTTGATTTTTTTTATCATAAACTTTGAAGTTTTCTTGAAATTTACCTTTTTTTCCGTAGCTATTTTGAAAGTTTTTAATAGAGGACCCTCCATATGTTATAGATTTCTTTAAAATATTTTTTGTTGATTTGACTAAGAGATTAATCTGACTATCAGTAATATTTTTTAAACTCATGTTAGGATTTAATTTGCTTTTAAATAAGATCTCATTTACGTAAATATTTCCTAACCCAGATACAAATTTTTGATTCATCAATAAATTTTTAATAATTATATTCTTATTATTAATAAATTTTTTTACATATTGTCTGTTAAATTCTTTAGATAAGGGCTCGGGTCCTAAATTAATAAGATGTTTATTTCTGTATATATCTTTAGATGAAATTATTTTAATAAATCCAAATTTCCTTATATCGTTATAAATGAGTTCTAATTGGTTATTAAAAATAAAGATTAAGTGATCATGTTTTTTAATTCTTTCATTCGTGTCATGAAAACCGGTTCTTTTTTCTTTTCTTTTTTTGCTTCTTAGTAAAAATTTTCCAGTCATACCTAGGTGTGCGAGCATAGTAACGTTGTTATTAAAAAAGATTAGCAGAAATTTTGCTCTTCTCTTGATATTGGATATTTTGGAGTATTTTAATTTATTTAAATCCTTGTAATTCAGCTTATATCTCAAATTTTTATCTTTGATAATGAATTTGAGTAATTTTGAATTAATTAAACTATTTGTTAGTGACTTTTTAACAACTTCAACTTCAGGTAATTCTGGCATATAATTTATTATGAGTTTTAATAATCAAGAAAAAAAAGATTTAGTCAATAGTGTTTTTAGTAGTGTAAATGAAAAATATGATTTAATGAACGATATTTTATCTTTTGGAGTTCACCGTATTTGGAAAAAAAACTTAATTACATGGATGCATCCTCAAAAAGGAGATAAACTTATCGATGTTGCGTCTGGAACTGGTGATTTGGCAAAATATTTTTCTAAGGAGTGTAACGATGATTGTGAAATTAGCTGTGTTGAGCCAAATAAGAAAATGAATGAAAGTGGTAAACAAAAGCTTAAAAAATTTTCTAATATCAAATGGTATCTTAGCTCAGCGGAAAAATTACCTTTCAAAGATGAATCTTTTGATCACTACTCCATAAGTTTTGGCATACGGAATGTCAGTGATATTAATGCTTCCATGAAAGAGGCCTATAGAGTTTTAAAAACTGGAGGACGATTTTTTTGTCTAGAGTTTTCAAAAGTAGAAAATGAACTTTTAAGTTTATTTTATAAAAATTATTCTAAAGCAATTCCAACTATTGGTAAATTTATAACTGGTGATAAAGACTCCTATTCTTATTTGGTAAGCAGTATTGATAAATTTCATAATCAGAGAGAGCTTAAAGAATTAATTGAAGATAACGGATTTGTTAATGTAGAATATAGAAATTTGTCAAACGGGATAGCGGCTATTCATACTGGTTGGAAAATTTAAAATGATTGTCAGAATATATCAATTATTTAAGATATCAAGAAAACTTGCAACATCAGGGGCTATAGATACTATTCAACAAATCTATAATTTGCCATTATTATTAAAAGTCTTTTTTGATTTACTTGCTTTAGGTTCAGAAAAAAAATTTATCAATAACGAACAAACCAAAGGTATGAAGCTGTGTAATGCTCTTGAGGGAATGGGCACTACTTTTATAAAACTTGGTCAATTTTTAGCAACAAGACCTGATATAATAGGTAAAGATTTAGCTAGAGATTTAGAAAAATTGCAGGATAAGCTTCCTCCATTTGATTTAGAAGTTGCTAAAAATATTTTAAAAAAAGAAATTGGTGAGAAACAATTTTTAAAAATTGAGAGTATAAGCAAACCAATAGCTGCGGCATCTATAGCCCAAGTGCATATTGCTGAAGTTAAAGATTCTTATTCTACCAAGAAAGTTGCAATTAAAATTTTGAGACCTGATATTGAAACTGTTTTTAACAAAGAATTAGACGCTTTAATGTTGTTAGCTTACTTAGTTGAAAGCGTGTCATCTAAAACTAAAAGATTAAAATTAATAGAGGTAGTTCATCTTTTAAGAGAAATTACAAACATAGAGATGGATTTAAGATTTGAGGCAGCAGCTGCTAACGAACTTTACGAAAATACAAAAAATGACAAAGGATTTGTAGTTCCAAAAATTTATTGGGATTTCACCTCAAAAAGAGTTTTAACTTTGGATGAGGTAAATGGAATTTCAATAAGAGAACAAGACTTGCTTAAAAAAGAAGGCGTTGATTTAAAAAAGTTGGCTGAAAATCTTATTCAACATTTTTTAAGACAAGCTGTAAGAGATGGTTTTTTTCATGGGGATATGCATCAAGGAAATTTATTTGTTGATAAAAAGGGAAATATTGTGCCTGTGGACTTTGGAATAATGGGAAGATTAGACAAAAATAATAAAAAATACCTGGCTGAGATTTTATTTGGATTTATTCAGAGAGATTATAGAAAAGTTGCTGAAGTACATTTTCAAGCTGGATTAGTTCCTAGTTCGACTTCTAAAGAAGAATTTGCTCAAGCATTAAGGTCTGTGGGGGAACCAATATTCGGGCAATCAATAAAAGATATTTCTGGAGGGAATCTACTGTCCCAATTATTTGAAATAACTGAAAAATTTAAAATGCCGACACAAATACAATTGCTTATTCTGCAAAAAACAATGGTTGTAGTAGAAGGAGTTGCAAGAAGATTAAACCCGGAAACAAATATTTGGGAAGTTTCTAGACCAATTTTAGAAAATTGGATTAGCGATACCAAAGGTCCTAAAGCAACAATTAATAATGCTTTGAATACCTCTAGCGAAATTATAAAACGAATTCCTGATTTTCCAAATTTTATGGACAAGGCGAATAACGCACTTCAATTAATTGCGGAGGGAAAGTTAAATCTTGTTCAGAACATTGATAATTCACTCGAAACGGAACAGCTTAAATTAAAAAGCTTTAGAAACAACATTGTTATAAGTGTTTTAGGAGTTGTAATTTTTCTATTATTGGTATTTTAATAAAATATGAGTAAAAAATCTAAAAAAATATTATTGATTATAGGTGGTGGAATATCAGCTTATAAAGCTTTGGATCTAATTAGACGCCTTAAGAAGAATAATTATGAAATTAAAACAGTTTTAACAAAAAGTGGAAAAAAATTTATTACTCCTTTATCAATTACAGCTCTATCTGGCAATAAGCCCTATGAAAATCTTTTTGATATCAATCGTGAGTCAGAAATAGATCATATCTCTCTCTCGAGATGGGCAGACTTAATAATCGTGCTTCCAACAACTGCAAATTTTATGAGTAGGTTGTGTCAAGGAAAAGCGGATGACTTGTCCACTACTGTTATATTGGCTTCTAACAAAGATGTGATGTTGGTCCCTGCAATGAATGTGAGGATGTGGATTAATCAAGCAACTCAGGAAAATTATAGAACATTAGTTGGTTACGGATATAAATTCATTGGTCCTGTTAAAGGAAAAATGGCTTGCGGTGAATTCGGTGAAGGAAAAATGTCGAATTCAAATCAAATTTTTAAAGAAATTCAAAATTATTTTAAAGATACTGAGCAAGTTAAGAAACTAAAACTCAAAGCACTAGTAACAGCCGGACCAACAAGAGAGTACATAGATCCTGTAAGATTTATCTCAAATGAGTCTAGTGGAAAACAAGGATACGAAATTGCAAAGGTTTTGGCAAAGTCAGGTGTTAAAACAACCTTGGTAGCGGGACCATCCACTTTAGATCCTATTTCAGGACTCAAAATTGTAAAAGTTAAAACTGCAAATGAAATGTTTAATGAAATAAAAAAACTTTTGCCCGTTGATATTGCTGTCTGTGCAGCAGCAGTCTCCGACTTTAAACCTAAACATTTTTTTTCATCTAAAATTAAAAAAAATAAAAATATGTTCAAAAAATTGGAATTAGAGAAAAATATAGATATATTGGATTATCTTAGCAAACATAATCGAAATAGACCTAAGTTAGTAGTTGGTTTTTCTGCTGAAACTGAAAATTTAATCAAAAACTCAGAGGAAAAACTTAAGGATAAAAGATGTGACTTAATTGTTGCAAACGATGTTTCTAAAAAAGACTTTGGATTTGATAGTGAATATAATAAAGTCACTTTAATTGAAGAAAATGGCGTCATTTTAAATATAAAAAAAAGTAAGAAAAAATTTATAGCCGCAACTGTTGCAAAAAAAATATTAGATAAGTTTTTATTTGTTGAAAAATATATTAATTAATTTTAACTCTTTCACTCTCTGATGAAACTAAGTAACATTGATCTTAAAAAATTCTCTAGACAAATTATAATTAAAAAAGTTGGAATAGATGGGCAAAGAAAGATCAATAGCTCAAATATCCTAATAATAGGTATGGGAGGTCTTGGATGCCCATTGTTAATATATTTAGCTAACTCTGGAGTTAAAAATATTGGAATTGTGGATGATGATAAAATTACTATTTCAAACCTTAATAGACAAATACTTTTTGGTGAAAAGGATGTAGGAAAATTTAAGGTAGAAGTTGCAAAAAATAAGATAAAACATATGGCAAAAAAAATTAAAATAAAAGTTTTTAAATTAAAAATTACTAAACATAATATTCAAAAGATATTAAAAAATTATCAAATTGTATGTGATGGAACGGATAATTTCCAAACAAGATATATAATAAATGATTATTGTAAAAAAATGAGAAAAATACTCATTACCGCAGCTATTAATAAATTTAATGGACAATTATTTAAATTCGATTTTAAATACAAAGGTCCTTGTTTTAGATGCTATATGCCCGACGCTCCAAATAATGAGTTAAATTGTGAAACAGAGGGAATCATGCCTCCAATAGCAGGAATATTGGGAAACCTTCAAGCGAATGAGGTTTTAAGA
>NHHO02000016.1 GCA_002171035.2 Candidatus Pelagibacter sp. TMED165 | reverse complement strand
CAGAGGGTCCTAACATAGGTTTAATAAATAGTTTAGCCACTTATTGTAGAGTAAACAAATTTGGATATATAGAAAGTCCGTATAAAAAAGTGTTAAATGGTAAGGTTACAGAAGAGATAAACTATTTATCTGCTATTGAAGAGGAAAGATATACTATTGCTCAGGCCAATTCTAAAATTAAAAAAGATGGTACTTTCGAAGAGGAACTTGTTGCTTGTAGAAAAAATTTGAACTTCCAACTTTCAACTAAAGACAACATTGATTTTATTGATGTCTCACCTAAACAACTAGTTTCTGTTGCAGCAGCTCTAATACCATTTCTTGAAAACGATGATGCTAATAGAGCCTTAATGGGCTCTAATATGATGAGGCAAGCTGTTCCTTTATTAAAACCTGAATCTCCTCTGGTTGGCACGGGCATAGAGTCTGATGTAGCCTTAGACTCAGGGGTAACAATTGTTGCAAAAAGAAATGGAATTGTTGATAAAATAGATGGAAAAAGAATAGTTGTAAAGGCGACTGAAGTTAAAGATTTATCTCAATCAGCTGTAAATATTTATAACCTATCGAAATTTAAAAGGTCAAATCAAAATACCTGTATTAATCAAAGACCTTTAGTCAAAGTAGGTGATCATATTAAAAAAGGCGATATAATTGCAGATGGACCGGCTACTAATTTAGGAGAATTAGCTTTAGGTAAAAATGTTACAGTGGCATTTATGCCTTGGCAGGGTTATAATTTTGAAGACTCAATTTTAATTTCTGAGAGATGTGTAACCGACGATGTATTTACTTCAATTCATATTGAAGAATATGAGTCAATGGCCAGAGATACTAAACTTGGTGCAGAAGAAATCACTAGGGACATTCCAAACGTGAGTGAGGAAAGTTTGAGAAATCTAGATGAATCTGGAATAGTGTATGTAGGAGCCGAAGTGAAACCTGGAGATATTTTAGTTGGAAAAGTTACACCGAAAAGTGAAACTTCATCTAGCCCAGAGGAAAAACTTTTAAGATCAATTTTTGGAGAAAAAGCTACAGACGTAAGAGACTCTTCTTTGAAGATGCCTTCAGGTAGCAATGGAGTAGTAATTGATGTAAGAGTTTTCAATCGTCATGGTATTGATAAAGACGAAAGATCAATTGCAATTGAGAGATCTGAGATAGAGTCCGTACAAGAAGACAAAAAGGTTGAAGAAGAAATTTTAAACAGAAATATTAAGTCCAGAGCTACGGATTTATTAATCAACAATAGTATCAACAAAGCTTTTAAAGAACTAAAACCTGGAACAACGTTAAATAAAAACGACCTTGATAATTTCGCCTTAAAAGATATTTGGAAATTATCTTTTTCAGAAACAAAGATTAATGAGAATTTACTAAAACTACGTAACCAATACGATAATGCAAATGAGGATATTAAAGCTCGGTTTGATGATAAGGTAGTAAAAATTCAACAGGGAGACGACTTATTACCTACAGTAATGAAAGTAGTTAAAGTTTTTGTTGCTGTAAAAAGAAGGCTTATGCCTGGCGATAAGATGGCAGGAAGACACGGAAATAAAGGTGTTGTGAGTAAAATAGTTGCGGTTGAAGACATGCCATATATGGAAAATGGAAAACCCGTTGATATAGTGCTTAATCCCCTTGGTGTTCCTAGCAGGATGAACGTAGGACAAATTTTAGAGACACATCTAGGTTGGTCGTGTTCAGAGCTGGGTGAACAAATTAAGAATTTTATAAAAGATTATGAAAATAAATTTGAACAAGTTAAAGAAAAATTAAAAGAAGTTTACGGTAAAAAGTATTACGATGACGTAATTGTAAATTTAAATAAAAAAGAAGTTTTAGAATTAATACAAAATATTTCTAATGGAATACCTATTGCTACTCCAGTTTTTGACGGTGCATCAACAAACGATATTACAAAAATGTTAGATTTAGCTAAGTTACCAAATAGTGGTCAAACAAATTTGTGGGACGGAAGAACAGGGGAAAAATTTGACAGACCTGTTACTGTAGGAACAATTTATATGTTGAAATTGAATCATCTTGTTGAAGATAAAATTCATGCTAGGTCTACAGGGCCATATAGTTTAGTAACTCAACAACCACTTGGAGGAAAAGCCCAACTTGGAGGTCAAAGATTTGGAGAAATGGAAGTTTGGGCTCTTGAAGCGTACGGTGCTTCTTACACCCTTCAAGAAATATTAACCGTTAAATCAGATGATGTTGCTGGTAGAACCAAAGTATATGAAACAATTGTTAAAGGAGACAATAATTTTGAGTCTGGTGTACCTGAGTCATTTAACGTACTTGTAAAAGAAATAAAGGCTTTAGGTCTTAATATAGAATTGAATTAATATGGAAAAGAATATTACAAAAAATTTTACAAATCAAAATACTCTTACAGAAAATAATTTTGGTAGTATAAAAATTACACTTGCTAGTCCAGATAAAATTAAATCTTGGTCTTTTGGTGAAATAAAAAAGCCGGAAACAATTAATTATAGAACCTTTAGACCAGAAAAAGATGGTTTATTTTGTTCAAGAATATTTGGTCCAGTAAAAGATTACGAGTGCCTTTGCGGAAAATACAAAAGAATGAAATTTAGAGGAATAATCTGTGAAAAATGTGGGGTTGAAGTAACTAAATCAAATGTAAGAAGGGAAAGGATGGGACATATTGATTTAGCTTGTCCAGTGGCCCACATTTGGTTTCTAAAATCATTACCTAGTCGGATATCACTAGCTATTGATATGAAATTGAAGGAAGTAGAAAAAGTATTATATTTTGAAAGCTTTATAGTTATCGAGCCAGGTTTAACAACTTTAAAAAAAGGACAATTATTAACAGAGGAAGCATTAATTAAAGCTCAAGATGAATTTGGTGAAGATGCTTTTAGCGCTGGTATAGGCGCTGAGGCAGTAAGAGAAATATTATTAAGTTTAGATTTAAAAAATGAACAAAAGAAATTAAGAGACTCTTTAAAAGAAGTTAAATCTAAAGTCACAGAAGAAAGAACTATTAAAAGATTAAAATTAATTGAGTCCTTTATTTCATCAGGAAATAAACCTGAATGGATGATATTGACTACGATACCAGTAATACCCCCAGAATTAAGACCTTTAGTTCCTTTAGATGGCGGAAGATTTGCAACATCTGATCTAAATGACTTGTATAGAAGAGTAATTAATAGAAATAATAGGTTGAAAAGACTTCTCGATCTTAAAGCCCCTGACATAATTGTCAGAAATGAAAAAAGAATGTTACAGGAATCCGTTGATGCTCTATTTGATAATGGAAGAAGAGGTAGAGTAATAACTGGAACTGGTAAAAGACCTTTAAAATCTTTAGCAGAGATGCTTAAGGGAAAACAAGGTCGTTTTAGACAAAATTTACTTGGTAAAAGAGTTGACTATTCAGGTAGATCTGTAATTGTTGTAGGTCCAGAGCTAAAATTACATCAATGCGGATTACCAAAAAAAATGGCGTTGGAGTTATTTAAACCCTTTTTATATGCTAGACTTGATAAATTAGGCTTAGCAACTACAATTAAACAAGCAAAAAGACTTGTTGAAAAAGAAAAAAGTGAAGTTTGGGATGCCCTAGAACACATAATTAGAGAGCATCCAATATTATTAAATAGAGCACCAACACTTCACAGACTCGGTGTTCAAGCATTTGAGGCTAAACTTATTGAGGGAAATGCAATTGAACTTCACCCGTTAGTTTGTGCTGCTTTTAATGCTGACTTCGATGGAGATCAAATGGCTGTTCATATACCATTAAGTTTAGAGGCGCAGCTTGAAGCTAGGGTTTTAATGATGTCAACAAACAACATTCTAAGTCCATCAAATGGTAAACCAATTATTGTTCCTAGTCAGGATATTGTTTTAGGAATATACTATTTGTCTCAAGCCTCGCAGAAAGAGGAAAAAGCAAAAGGTATTTTTGCAAATATTGATGAAATAGAACAAGCTCTTGAAAATAAATCTATAAGTTTACATTCAAAAATTATATCAACTTTTAATACAGTTGATGACAAAGGAAACGAAACATCAGAAAAATTTTCTAGCACTGCTGGAAGATTTTTACTTGCTAATCTGTTACCGAAAAATAGTAATATAAAATTTTCACTTATAAATAGACTTTTAACTAAAAAAAATGTCTCAGAGTTAATTGATACAATATTTAGATATTGTGGGCAAAAAGAAACGGTAATTTTTTGTGATAAAATTAAAACATTAGGTTTCAAACATGCATTTAAAGCAGGAATATCTTTTGGTAAAGATGATTTAATTATTCCTAAGACCAAAGAAAGCTTAATAAATGACACTAAGAAAAAAATAGAAGAATATGAAAAACAATATTCTGACGGATTAATTACTAGGGGTGAAAAATACAACAAAGTAGTTGATATCTGGTCAAAATGTACAGACACAGTTGCAAATGAAATGATGAAAGAAATTTCATCTGCTGAAAAAGTTTATAAAAACGATAGAATTGAAACTAATTCAGTTTATATGATGGCCGATTCAGGAGCAAGAGGATCGCAAGCCCAAATGAAACAATTGGCTGGCATGAGAGGATTAATAGCTAAACCATCAGGGGAAATTATTGAAACCCCTATTATTTCAAATTTTAAAGAAGGTCTTACGGTGTTGGAGTACTTTAATTCAACGCACGGAGCAAGAAAAGGACTGGCTGATACAGCATTAAAGACAGCTAACTCTGGTTATTTAACAAGAAGATTATGTGATGTAGCACAGGATATTCAGATTACAAAAAAAGAATGTGACTGTAAATCAAAGTCTACAATAACTTTATCAGAAATTATAGAAGGTGGTAATGTTTTGGTTAGCCTGTCTGAGAGAGTTTTAGGTAGAGTAATAGGCGAAGATATCAAACATCCAATAACTGGAGAAATTTTGATTAAAAAAGAAAAGTTAATCGATGAACTAGATTGTGAAAAAATTGATGCAGCTGGAGTGAAGTCAGTACAAGTATACTCTGTTATAACTTGTGGCTCTAAAAAGGGAGTTTGTGCAATGAGTTATGGAAGAGATTTAGCTAGAGGCAAACTTGTTAGCATAGGTGAAGCAATTGGAATGATAGCAGCTCAGTCTATTGGTGAACCAGGAACACAATTAACAATGAGAACTTTCCACGTTGGTGGAACAGCTCAAATTAAAGAAGAATCACAAATTACTTCACAAACCAAAGGTAAATTAAAAATTATTAACAAAAACTTAATTGAAGATTCAAAAAAAAAATATGATTGTTATGGGTCGAAATACGCAATTAAGTATTGAGGATGATAATAATAGACAGCTTGCGATTTACAAAGTTAATTACGGTTCAAAACTCTTTTTTAAAGACGGAGATACGGTAGAAAAAAATAAAAAAATTGCTGAATGGGATCCTTATACATTGCCAGTAATTGCTGAAACATCAGGCATTGCAAATTATATGGATTTAGTTGAAGGAACATCTTTAACAGAAACATTAGATGATGCCACTGGTATTTCAGCAAAATCTGTTACAGATTGGAAATCTCTATCAAAAAATTCAGAATTAAAACCAAGAATTACGTTAAGAAATGATAAAGGTGAAATTATTAAAAAAGCTGATGGTAATGAAGCTAGGTATTATTTGGTTCCTGATACAATTTTGTCTGTTAAAGACGGACAAAAAGTTTCAGCTGGCGATGTATTAGCGAGATTACCAAAAGAAACTTCTAAGACAAAAGATATTACTGGAGGTCTTCCAAGAGTCGCAGAATTGTTTGAAGCAAGGAGACCTAAAGATAGTGCGATAATTGCTGAGAATGATGGCGTCATTGAATTTGGTAAAGAAGTTAGAGGCAAACAAAAAATTTCAATCGTATCTAACAAAGGTGAAACTTCTAACTATCTAATTCCTAAAGGCAAACATGTAAATTTTAATCAAGGAGAAAAAATTAAAAAAGGAGAATATCTTTTAGATGGCAGTCCAGCACCTCATGACATCTTAAGAATTTTAGGTGTTGAAAAATTAACAGAATATTTTGTTAGTGAAGTTCAAGAAGTTTACAGACTACAGGGTGTTGTGATAAATGATAAACATATAGAGACAATTGTGAGACAAATGCTCAAAAAAGTTGAAATTAAAGATCCAGGTGATTCAGAACTTTTACTTGGTGAAATAGTTGACCTAATTGAAATGAACAAAATTAATGAAGAGTTGAAAAAGTCTGGAAAAAAACCAGCTTCTCATGAAAGAGTTCTTTTAGGTATTACTAAAGCTTCACTTCAAACTAATTCATTTATTTCTGCCGCGTCTTTCCAAGAAACTACAAGAGTATTAACTGATTCATCCATTAAAGGAAAAGTAGACAATCTTGAAGGACTTAAAGAGAACGTAATAGTTGGAAGATTAGTTCCTGCAGGGACTGGATTGACTAAAATGGGATGGGATAAAGCTGCTAGAGAAAAAGACAAAACAAGATTGGAAGAGTTACAGAAGCAAGAGCTTGAAACCCCTGTTAGTAGCGATTAATAAGACGAAAGATTTAGTCATTTTTTTTCATTAATTATTGACTTTTATAGTTTGGATGCTAGTTTAGCGCACATTTTGAATGTTAGAAGTAAGGTAGTATTAACCTTAAACACTAACAAAAACCTTGAATTCAAGGTCTATCTTCCTTTTACTTTCAAAATTTTATTATGCCAACAATTAACCAGTTGCTAAAAAAACCTAGAAGTAAACCTGTATTGAGGAATAAAGTTCCTGCATTAGAGAGACAACCACTGAAAAGAGGTGTTTGTGTAAAAGTTTATACTACGACGCCAAAAAAACCCAACTCTGCTTTGAGAAAAGTTGCACGAGTTAGACTTTCTAATGGTTTTGAAGTTACAGCATATATCCCAGGAGANGGACATAACCTTCAAGAGCACTCTGTAGTCCTTATTAGAGGCGGTCGAGTAAAAGATTTACCTGGTGTTAGATATCATATTTTAAGGGGAAATCTTGACACTCAAGGCGTAGCAAATAGAAAAAAGAGACGTTCTCTTTACGGTACAAAAAAACCAAAATAATTTTATGTCAAGAAAACGAAGAGCTCCACAAAGAAAAATTTATCCTGATCCTAAATATGGCTCAGTTATACTTTCAAAATTTATTAATTCAATTATGTATGATGGAAAAAGATCGACTGCAGAGAGAATTCTTTATGATGCCTTAGAGAAAATTAAAGAAAAGAAAAAAGAAGACCCTATTAAAGTTTTTAATTCTGCTATAAGCAATGTTAAACCAAACCTTGAAGTAAGGTCAAGAAGAGTAGGAGGAGCCACTTATCAGGTTCCTGTTGAAGTTAAATCTAATAGAGGTCAAGCATTAGCTTTAAGATGGTTATTAGACGCTACTAGAAAAAGAAAAAATAAAACAATGTCTGAGAAATTGTTTTTTGAAATTTTAGATGCATCACAAAATAAAGGTTCAGCAATTAAAAAAAGAGAGGATACTCACAAAATGGCAGAGTCAAATAAAGCTTTTGCGCATTTTAGATGGTAGATTTATGGCAACTAAATATCCATTAGAAAAATATAGAAATATTGGAATCATGGCTCATATTGATGCTGGTAAAACAACAACCACTGAAAGAATATTATATTATACTGGAAAAAGTCATAAGATAGGAGAAGTTCACGATGGAGCAGCTACCATGGATTGGATGGAACAAGAACAAGAAAGAGGTATCACTATCACTTCAGCTGCAACTACTTGTTTCTGGAATGAACATAGGATTAATATTATAGATACTCCCGGTCACGTAGACTTCACAATAGAAGTTGAGAGATCTTTAAAAGTTTTAGATGGCGCAGTAGCTGTTTTTGATGGTGTTGCTGGCGTTGAGCCCCAATCAGAAACTGTTTGGCGACAAGCAGATAAATACAAAGTTCCAAGAATATGCTTTGTAAATAAACTAGACAGAACCGGAGCAGATTTTTTTCGATGCGTTGAAATGATAAAAGAAAGACTTGGAGCAAAACCTTTAGTTATACAGCTTCCTGTGGGAAGTGAAGCAGATTTAAAAGGTGTCATCGATTTAATTACAATGAAAGCTATAATTTGGCAAAATGAGGATTTAGGGGCAAAATTTGATACCGTAGAAATACCAGATGATTTAAAAGAAAAAGCTAATAAATATAGAAAAGAATTAATTGAAACTGCAGTCGAAGAGGATGAAAAAATAATGGAATCCTATTTAGATGGAAAAGAACCTTCAGAAGCAGAAATATTAAAATGTATCAGAAAAGGGACACTAAATTTTAATTTTGTCCCTATAACAACGGGTTCAGCATTTAAAAACAAGGGAGTTCAACCTTTATTAGATGCAGTTATAAACTTTTTACCAAGCCCTAAGGATCTAGGATCAATTGAAGGTACTAAGCTTGGATCTGAAGATAAAGTAGAGATGAAGTTTAATGACAGTGAACCATTTTCTGCTTTAGCTTTTAAAGTTGCTAACGATCCTTTTGTCGGATCATTAACGTTTATTAGGATTTATTCTGGTACTTTAAAAGCTGGTACTGCAGTTTATAACTCATCAAAAGAAAAATCAGAAAGAGTGGGTAGAATGCTGTTAATGCATGCAAACAGCAGAGAAGACATTAAAGAGGCGAATGCTGGGGATATAGTGGCTTTAGCCGGATTAAAATATACCATTACTGGTCACACTTTGTGTGAAGAAGATAACCCAATACTTTTAGAGCCGATGGAATTCCCTGACCCTGTAATTGAAATAGCTGTTGAACCTAAAACTAAAGCTGACCAAGAAAAAATGGGAGAAGCTTTAGGAAGATTAGCTAAAGAGGACCCATCNTTTAGNGTNACNTCTGATGAAGAGTCAGGTCAAACTATTATTAAAGGTATGGGAGAACTTCATTTAGATATTATTGTTGATAGGATGAAAAGAGAATTTAAAGTTGAAGCAAATGTAGGTGCGCCACAAGTTGCTTATAGAGAAACAATTCTAGGTTCATCTGAGGTTACATATATTCATAAAAAACAAAGTGGAGGAGCTGGACAATTTGCTAAAGTAACGCTTAATGTTGAGCCTCTTGAGCCAGGAAAAGGCAGAGAAGTTGAAAATAAAATTAAAGGAGGAGCAATCCCAAAAGAATTTATACCCGGTGTAGAGAAAGGCGTAGAAAGTGTAGCTGAGAACGGTATATTAGCTGGCTTTCCCATAATTGATTACAAAGTTACAATATTAGACGGTTTACATCATGATGTTGACTCTAGCGTCTTAGCTTTTGAAATTGCTTCTAGAGCTTGCTTTAAAGAAGCCTGCCAGAAGGCAACATTGAAATTATTAGAACCCATGATGAAAGTGGAAGTTGTTACACCTGAAGATTTTATGGGTGATGTAATTGGTGATTTAAATAGTAGAAGAGGCCAAGTTGGTTCTACAGAGCCTAGAGGAAATGCAACCGCAATTTCTGCAGTGGTTCCATTGGCAAATATGTTTGGCTATATAAATAATTTAAGATCTTCTACACAAGGAAGGGCGCAATATACTATGCAATTTAGTCATTATGATAAAGTTCCGCAAAACGTACAGGATGAAGTAACAAAAAAACTAGCTTAAAATTATGGAAAATCAAAATATAAGAATACATTTAAAAGCATACGACAATAAAATCCTAGACTTATCTACGGAAGAAATTGTTAATACAGCTAAAAGAACAGGTGCTCAAGTTAAAGGTCCAATTCCACTACCAACTAGAATAGAAAGATATACTGTACTAAGATCTCCACATATAGATAAAAAAAGTCGAGAACAGTTTGAGTCAAGAACACATAAAAGATTAATTGATATTATTGAACCAACTCCACAAACAGTCGAAGCTTTGATGAAATTAGATTTAGCATCAGGTGTGGATATAGAGATAAAGATATAAATATGACTATAGGATTGATAGGAACAAAAATTGGAATGACTAGAGAATTCATACAAAGTGGACAATCTGTTCCGGTGACAGTTATAAAAGTTGAAAAAGGGAGAGTTATTGATGTTATATCGAAAGATAAAAGAGGATACACAGCTGTAAAACTAGGTTTTTTTAAAATAAAAAATTCAAAACTAAAAAAACAGATGAAGGGATACTTTGCAAAAAAAAATACTGAGCCAAAGAGAGTTCTTAAGGAATATAGAATTGAAAAGATTGATGACTTTAAAGAAGGTAATGAGCTTGGACTAGAAATATTAAAAGATAAAAAATATGTGGATGTTAGGTCCAAAACAATAGGTAAGGGTTTTACTGGAGTAATGAAAAGATGGAATTTTGGAGGTTTAAGGGCATCACACGGTGTATCAGTTTCTCACAGATCACATGGCTCAACCGGACAGAGGCAAGATCCTGGAAAAGTATTTAAAGGAAAAAAAATGGCTGGTCATAAAGGAGATAAATTTAGGACAATGCTTAATTTAGAAATTATAAAATCTGATTTAGAAAATAGTCTTTTATATTTAAAAGGTTCAATACCAGGCTCCAAGAATTCAACTGTATATTTAAGGGAATCCGTAAAAGATGTTAAAAGGAAAACAGTTTTAGAAAAATATAATGAAAAAGTTAAAAAGGCAGATGCTGCTAAAGGAAAGAAGAAATAAAGATGAAATTAAAAATTTTAGATATAACAAGTGAAAAGTCTGAATTATTAGAAGTATCAGATAAATTGCTTAAACTTAAAGTAAATCATAAATTAATAAAACAAGTAATTGATTGGCAATTGAATCATTCAAAACCTAGATCAGCAAAAACTAAACAAAGAAATGAAATAAAAGGATCTACAAAAAAAATAGTTGCTCAAAAAGGAAGTGGCGGAGCTAGACACTCTAGCAGAAAAGCTCCAATATTTGTCGGTGGTGGTGTTGCTCACGGCCCAAAAGGATCTAATTATAAGATTAAAAAGATCAATAAAAAAATACGTAAATTAGCTTTAGCCCAAACAATTTCAAAAAAAAATAATGATAAACAACTTTATATTTTAGCAGATGTAAAAAAAGAAATTAAAAAAACAAAAGAATTTAACAGTTTTTTAAATAAAAATAAGATTAATGAGGTTATTATTGTTTCTGACAATGAAACTCATAAAAATATTTATAAATCAGCTAGAAATATAAAAAATTTAAAACTTATTAACGATCAAGGAACAAATATTTTTGATTTATTTAAATATAAGAATGTAATTTTTACCTCTAGTTCAATAAAAAAATTAGAAAATAGGATTTTAAATGAAAAAAATTAGTGCCATAGATTCTATAAAAAAACCGATTATAACTGAAAAAGCTACAATTTTATCTGAACAAAATAAAACTGTATTTAAAGTTCATGACGGAGCTAGTAAAGAAAATATAAAAAAAAACGTCGAAAAATTATTTAAGGTAAAAGTTATTAAAGTAAATATAATAAATAGAAAAACTAAAACTAAATTTAAACAGGGACGAATTGCAAAGAAAAATGGATATAAGAAAGCAATTGTTACTTTAAAAAAAGGTCAGAGTATTGATCTAACAACCGGCATATAAAATGGCTTTAAAAACTTTCAAACCTTACACTAAATCGACCAGAGGCACAGTTATAGTTGACAAAAGTATTCTTTGGAAAGGTTCCTCTTATAAACCACTTACTAGAGGACAAAAATCTACAGGTGGTAGAAATAACTATGGTAGAATTACTTCAAGGCATTCCGGGGGCGGCGCTAAACATAAGTTTAGAGTGATTGATTTTTTAAGAAAAAAAATGAATGTAGAGGCTATTGTAGAGCGTATTGAATATGATCCAAATAGAACTGCTTACATTGCTTTAATAAAATATTCTGACAATGAAAGAAATTACATTATATGTCCTCAAGGATTAAAACAGGGTGATAAAATCCTATCGGGAAAAAAAGCTGAAATTAAGATAGGTAACGCTTTAGAATTGAAAGATATTCCACCGGGTACCTTAATTCATAATGTTGAATTAATACCTGGTAATGGAGGTAAACTAGCTAGATCAGCAGGTTCCTCAGTTACTTTATCTGGCTATGATGATGATTATGCTATTATCAAATTATCTTCAGGAGAAACAAGAAAAGTTAGATCTAATTGCTTGGGTACCATAGGAGTTGTATCCAACCCTGATCAAAAAAATATTAAAATAGGCAAAGCAGGTAGAAATAGATGGAAAGGCAAAAGACCTCAATCAAGAGGAGTTGCAATGAATCCAGTTGATCATCCACACGGAGGTGGTGAAGGAAAAACTTCCGGGGGAAGAAGCCCAGTTTCACCTTGGGGACAATCTGCAAAAGGATTAAAAACAAGAAAACCAAAAAGAAGTGACAAATTTATTATAACTAGAAGGAAAAAGAGGAAATAGATGACAAGAGCTGTATGGAAAGGCCCATTTGTACACCCTAGTTTATTAAAAAAGATTGATAAACTAAAAGAGAGTCCAAATAAAAAACCAATAAAAACTTGGTCAAGAAATTCAACTATAATACCTGATTTTGTTGGACATAGTTTTATGATACATAATGGAAAATCTTTTATACCGATAACTATATCTGAGGAAATGGTTGGTCATAAACTAGGTGAATTTGCGCCAACAAGAACATTTAAAGGTCATACACCAGCTGATAAAAAAGCTGCACAAGAAAAAGTCTCAGGAGCACCAAAAGAGGAGCCAAATGCAAAAAAATAATACAGTTAAAGCAATAAATAAGAATGTTAGATGCAGCCCAAGAAAGATTTCATTAGTTCTCGATTATATAAGGGGAAAAAAAGTTGATGTAGCAATAAGAGATTTACAATTTGCCAGAAAAAGAATAGCACATGATGTAAGCAAAACAGTTAAATCAGCCGTATCAAACGCTGAAAATAACAACCAATATGATATCGACAATTTATTTATTAAAGAAGCATTCGTTGGTAGATCACTTGTTATGAAAAGATATAGACCTAGAGCCAAAGGAAGAGCAAGTCCAATAAAAAAACCTTTTAGTAGAATTACAATAATACTAGAAGAAAAAAAGGAGAAAAGAGATGGGACAAAAAATTAATCCTATAGGATTGCGATTGGGAATTAATAGAGGATGGGACTCTACTTGGTTTGCAAAGAAAAAAGATTTTGGCAAATACTTGATAGAAGACTTTAAAATAAGAAATTATATAAAGAAAAACATCTTAAACTCTGGTGTGTCAGAAATAATTATAGAAAGATCATCAAAGAATTGCACAGTTTCTATTCATACATCAAGACCAGGATTTGTTATTGGAAAAAAAGGTGCTGATATAGAAAAAATTAAAAACAATATAATGAAAATTACAGATAGTGAGGTAAGTGTAAATATAAAAGAAATAAAGAAACCAGAACTAAATGCCAATCTTGTTGCAGAAAACATCTCTCAACAATTAGTAAAAAGAATAGCGTACAGAAGAGCCATGAAAAGGGCAATGCAATCAGCCATGAGATTAAACGCAAAGGGTATCAAAGTTATGGTAAGTGGAAGATTAGCTGGTAATGAAATTGCTAGAACTGAATGGTTAAGAGAGGGTAGCATTCCTTCACATACCTTAAGAGCAAATATTGATTACGGATTTGCAGAGGCTCTAACAACATACGGAATTATAGGAATTAAAGTTTGGATTTATAAAGGTGAATTATTTGAAAAAGATATCGAGAAAGAAAAAATAGAAAGAGTTAAAAATGTTACAGCCAACAAGAACTAAATTTAGAAAAGCTTTTAAGGGTCGAATTCATGGTAAAGCTTCAAGAGCAATAAGTTTAAACTATGGTCAATTTGGTCTTAAAGCAATGGAACCAGAGAGAATTATTGGGAAACAGATTGAGGCCGCAAGAGTCGCTCTTACAAGATATATGAAAAGAACAGGCAAAGTTTGGACCAGAATATTTCCAAATATTCCAGTGTCAAAAAAACCAACTGAAGTGAGGATGGGGAAAGGTAAAGGATCTCCAGAATACTATGCTTGCAGAGTAAAACCTGGAAGGATTATATTTGAAGTAGATGGTGTTTCTGAGGAAGTTGCAAGAGAGGCTTTATATAAAGCAGGAGCTAAATTACCAATAAAAACAAAATTTATAAGCAGATAAATGAAAAAAAAAGAGATAAAAAAATTAACGAAAGATCAGTCCTTAAAAATGATTGAAACACTTAAAAAAGATCTGTTTAACATTAGATTTAAACAAATAAATAATCAAATTGAGAATCCTGCAAAATACAATCAAATAAAAAAAGAAATTGCTAAATTATATACAAATTTAAGGATCGCAAAATGACTAAAAAAATTCTAAAAGGTAAAGTAACGAGTGCTAAAAATAATAAGACTATAGTAGTTGAAGTAACTAGAAAATTTAAACATCCTTTTTATGGTAAAATTATATCTAGATCTAAAAAATATCATGCACATGATGAAACAAATAAATTTAAAGAAGGTCAAATAGTTTCAATAGAAGAATGCAAACCTATTTCAAAAAAGAAAACATGGCAGGTAATGGATAAATGATACAAGTTCAAACAGAATTACTAGTTGCGGACAACACTGGAGCAAGAAGAGTTGAATGTATAAAAGTCTTAGGTGGCTCTAAAAGAAGATATGCAGCTGTTGGAGATATTATTGTCATAAGTGTAAAAGAAGCTATACCAAAAGGCAAAGTCAAAAAGGGTTCGGTACATAAAGCTGTAGTTGTGAGAACTAAAAAAGAAATATTTCGGGATGATGGGTCAAAGGTTCAATTTGATACTAATGCTGTTGTTCTAACAGATGAAAAAGGTGAACCTATTGGGACGAGAATATTTGGACCTGTAACTAGAGAATTAAGGTTAAAAGGACATACAAAAATAATATCATTAGCACCGGAGGTTATTTAAGATGCAAGTTAAAAAAGGAAATCAAGTAAAAATTATAACTGGAAAAGATAGAGGAAAAACTGGTGAAATNCTTGAAATAGATAGAAAATTGGGTCGTGTAAAAATTAAGTCAATTAATATGATAAAAAAACATTTAAAACCTACAAAAGAAAATAAAGGTGGAATAATTTCTAAGGAAAATTATATCAATTTATCTAATATCAAAAATATTGATATAAAAAATAAATCTAAGGAGAAAAACAAAAAATGATCGCAAGACTTAAAAAAAAATACGATGATAATATTAAATCAAGTTTGATGTCAAAAATGCANTATAAAAATAAGAATGAAGTTCCTAAAATAATGAAAGTTGTTCTCAATATGGGTTTAGGAGAGGATGCGGGAGACACAAAAAAACTTAATACTAGTTTAGAAGACTTATCTTCAATTACTGGCCAAAAACCCGTAATTACGAAGTTTAAAAAATCTATTTCAAACTTTAAAACAAGAAAAGGCTCTAGCGCTGGTATAAAAGTTACTTTAAGAGCAAATAAAATGTATGAATTTTTAGACAGATTAGTAAATATTGCTTTACCACGCATAAAAGATTTTAGAGGTTTAAACAGCAAAGGAATAGATAATTCTGGAAACTATAGTTTTGGTGTAAAAGAACACATTATATTTCCTGAAGTAAACTTTGATAAGGTAGATAAAATAAGAGGATTGGATATTACTATAGTTACGACAAGTAATTCAAAAAAGGCGACACTAGAACTTTTAAAAGAGTTCAATTTTCCGATTAAAGAAACAAAAAACTGAGGATATATGGCAAAAACAAGCGCAATACAAAAAAACCTAAAAAGAATTAAACTAGCTAAAAGGTATGCAAAAAAAAGAGCTGAGTTAAAAAAGATAATTAAAAATAAAAAACTAGATTTAACGGAGAGATTTGCGGCACAGCTTAAACTAAACAAGCTCCCAAAAAATTCTGCTAAAATTAGAATTAGAAATAGGTGTGAAATAACAGGAAGACCACATGGAGTTTATAGAAAATTAAAAATTTCTAGAATAGCTCTAAGAGACATGGCTTCCGCTGGTAAGATACCAGGAATAATTAAATCAAGTTGGTAGGAAAATTATGAGCTTTGTAGACCCCATAGGTGATATGTTTTCTAGAATTAGAAATGGTCAGATGAGATCATTGAACTCAATATTAGTTCCAGCATCTAAATTTAGATCACAAATATTGGAAATTTTAAAATCAGAAGGGTATATAGGCAGTTACTTTATTGCTGATGATAAAAATAATAAAAAGTCTTTGAAAGTTAATTTGAAATATTATGAGGGCTCTCCTGTAATTAAAGAAATAAAAAGAATATCAAAACCAGGAAGAAGAGTTTATTCAAGAGCTAACAGCATACCTAAAATTCAAAATGGCCTAGGATTAGCGATATTATCAACTTCGAAAGGTGTAATGTCTGATAGTGAAGCTAGAAAAAATAATCTAGGCGGAGAAATAATTTGTAGGGTATTTTAATGTCAAAAATAGGAAAAAAAAATATAGCAGTACCAAAAGACTCCTCTATTAAGATTAATGGCGGCGAGTTAACAATCTCAGGACCTAAAGGAACTCAGTCACTAACTATTAATGATAAAATATTTTCATCTAAAATGAACGAAAATAATGAATTTCAACTTCTTCCATTAACTAAATCAGTAGATAAAAAAACTACCATAATGTGGGGCACTTATAGGAGCTTGGTAAATAACGCTGTCATGGGCGTTTCAGTAGGTCATGAAAAAATTTTAGAATTAAGCGGTGTAGGTTTTAGGGCTAATCTAAAAGGAGATACATTAAATTTACAGTTAGGTTTTAGCCATGACATAAATTTTAAGATACCAAAAGGGATAAAGATTTTAGTTGAAAAACAAACAACCATAAAAATTAATGGTGTTGATAAAGAGCTAGTTTCTAAAACTGCAGCTGATATAAAATCATTAAAACCTGTTGAACCTTACAAAGCAAAAGGAATTAAAGAAAAAGATCAATTTGTATTAAGAAAAGAAGGAAAGAAAAAATAAATGAAAAAATTAAGCAAGAATATTAAACGAAAGATAAGAAATAGAAAAAAACTTAAGTCTGTTAATGTTAATAGATATAGAGTATCGATTTTCAAATCCTTAAAGAATATTTCAGCCCAAATTATTGACGATGTAAGTATGAAAACCCTAGTATCCGCTTCATCTATAGAGAAGGAAATTAAAAAAAATAATCAAAAAAAAATGGAAGTTTCAAGTTTATTAGGTCAAGTTTTAGCAAAAAGAGCAATAGAAAAAAAAATAGAGTCTGTTTATTTTGATAGAGGTGAATACAAGTATCACGGAAGGATCAAAGTTTTCGCAGACTCATTAAGAAAAAATGGATTGAAATTTTAATGTCTGAACAGGATTTTAAGGAANAGTTAGTTGCAATTAATAGAATTACCAAGGTTGTAAAAGGCGGTAGACGATTTGGTTTTGCTGCGTTAGTTGTTGTAGGTAATCAAAAAGGATCAATTGGAATTGGTCAAGGAAAATCGAAACAAGTCCCTGATGCAATAAAAAAAGCTACAGAAGTGGCAAAAAGAAATCAAATTAAAATTCCACTTAAAGAAGGTCGAACGTTACATCACGATGTAAAAGGTAAAAATGGATCAGGAAAAGTTTTACTTAGATCCGCTCCTTCAGGTACTGGAATTATAGCAGGTGGCGCTATTAGGTCAGTATGTGAAGTTTTAGGAATACAAGATGTTGTTGCTAAATCTCTTGGATCTGCCAATCCTTATAATGTGTTAAAGGCTTGTGTTAAGGGATTATCAAGTCAAACCTCTCCTAAAATATTATCTAACATCAGAGGTAAAAAAATATCTGATATTGTAATGAAGAGGGAAGGTAAGTAATGAAACTAAATCAACTTGTAAAAACAAACAAAAAAAAAATAAGGCCTGGTCGCGGGATAGGTTCTGGTAAAGGCAAAACTTCTGGTCGAGGACACAAAGGTCAAAAAGCAAGATCCGGCGTTGCCATAAAAAGTTTTGAGGGAGGACAAATGCCTTTGTATAGAAGATTACCAAAAAGAGGATTTAAATCATTTAATAAAAAAAATGTGGCAATACTAAACTTGTCTAAGATACAAAGTTTTTGCGATAATAAAAAAATTGATTTTAAAAATGAAATGGATTTAAAATCTCTTATATCTAAAAAAATAATAAATAAGAAGTTCACAAAACTTAAAATTCTTGGATCTGGAGAGATTAAAGATAAAATAGTGATTAGTGCGAATTTCATCTCAAAACAAGCTCAGTCTAAAATTGAAAAAACTGGCGGAAAAATAAATATTTTAAAAAAATAATATATGTCTAGTGAGAATATACCAGCAGGCGCATTTAGTCAGGCTACAGATTTAAAAAATAGAGTATTGTTTACTATACTAATTTTAATAGTTTACAGACTTGGTACCTACGTCCCTTTATCCGGTATTGATCCAGACGCGCTTAAAGAAATCATGACATCAAGCCAAAAAGGCTTACTTGGCATGTTTAATATGTTTTCTGGTGGAGCTGTTTCTAGAATGGCAATTTTCGCCCTAGGTATAATGCCTTACATTTCTTCTTCAATTATAGTTCAGCTTTTAACTGGGGTTTCTGATTATTTTAAAAATTTAAAAGAACAAGGTGAAATTGGAAGGAAAAAAATTACACAAATAACAAGATATGGAACAGTTCTTATTTCCATATTACAAGGTTATGGTGTTTCAGTTGGTCTTGAAAATGCAGGTAACATTGTAACAGAGCCTGGTCTTTATTTTAAAGTCACCACAACAGTTTCCTTAGTAGCAGGGACTACACTTTTAATGTGGCTAGGTGAACAAATAACTTTAAGGGGAGTCGGAAATGGAATTTCTTTAATTATATTTTCTGGAATAGTCGCAGAAATACCTAGGGCTTTAGCTTCAACTTTCGAACTTGGTAGAACCGGTGCACTATCTGCAGTAATGATAGTTGGAATTTTTATATTAGTAATACTTACAGTATTATTTATCGTATTTTTTGAGAGGGCAATGAGAAAAATTTTAATAAATTATCCCAAACGTCAAATGGGAAATAAAATCTATGGCGGAGAATCATCACATTTACCTTTAAAGATCAATACAGCAGGAGTAATTCCTGCAATTTTTGCTTCCGCTTTGTTGTTATTGCCAGTCACTTTTTCAAATTTTGGATTTTCCGACTCTGAAAATTTTGTTAAAATTTCTTCAATGTTTACTCAAGGACAACCTCTTTATATGCTTTTGTATGCATCGGGTATAATTTTTTTCTGTTTCTTTTATACCTCAATAGTTTTTAATCCAAAAGAAACAGCAGAAAACTTAAGAAAATATGGTGGATATATACCAGGAATAAGACCTGGTGAAAGATCAGCTGAATATATTGATAATATTTTAATGAAACTTACAACCATTGGAGCATTATATTTAACTTTTGTATGTTTAATGCCTGAATTTTTAATAGCTAAATATCCAATACCTTTTTATTTAGGCGGTACATCAATTTTAATCGTAGTAGTAGTAGCTATGGATACAGTAACTCAAGTACAAACAAGATTGATGAGTTCACAGTACGAGTCACTTATAAGAAAATCTAAATTTGGGAAATAGTTGAATGAATTTGATTATTTTTGGGCCTCCTGGAGCTGGAAAAGGTACACAATCAAAATTTATTGCTGAAAAGTATAAGCTATTTCAACTCTCTACAGGAGAATTTTTAAGAAATGAAATTAAAAAAGGGTCAGAAATAGGGAAAAAAATTTCTTCTATAATGAACTCAGGTTCTCTTGTGTCTGACTTAATTGTTTCAGATTTAATTGAAAAAATTATTTCAAATGAAAAATATAATAATAAAATAATATTTGATGGCTATCCAAGAAGTTTATTACAAGCACAAAATTTAAATAATCTTTTAAAAAAATACAAACAAAAAATTGATATTGTTTTAAAATTATCTGTAAGTTTAGAAACAATTAAAAAAAGAATTTCTGATAGACAGAGTGTAGAAAATAGACCNGACGACAACAAAGAAATAGCAATTAAAAGATATAAAACTTATGAAAAATCTACAGAACCGGTTATTGAATATTACAAAAAAATGAATTTACTAAAAGTAATTGATGGAGAGAGGTCAATTGATCAAATAAACAAAGAAATAAGCGATATTATGGCGCTTATATAGGGTTGACTTTAAATGATAACGCCATATAAATACGCATTTAGAAAATAAACCCTTATATTATGGCTCGAATAGCAGGAATAAATATTCCACAAAATAAGATTGTCAGCATAGCTCTAACCTACATTCATGGCATTGGATTACATTCTTCTAAGAAAATTTGTGAAAAATTAAGTATATCAGAAAAAACTAGAGTTAATCAGCTGACTGAAGATCAAGTATTAAAAATAAGGGAATACATAGACTCCAATCATAAAGTTGAAGGAGATCTAAGAAGAGAAATTTCAGTCAATATCAAAAGATTGGTAGATTTAGCTACATATAGAGGAAGCAGGCACAAAAAAAAATTACCAGTTAGAGGGCAAAGAACACATTGTAATGCAAGAACGAGAAAAGGTAAGGCAATTGCGATTGCAGGAAAAAAATTAACGCCATTAAAAAAATAGATTAAATGAATAAAAAAAATAATAAGGCAGAAAAAGAAACTATAGATAAAAAAGAAACTATAGAAAAGAAAGATCAGTCCTTAAAAAAAAAGAAAAAAATTAAAAAGAATATTACATCTGGTATCGCTTTTGTTAACTCAACTTTCAATAACACAATTATTTCTATAGCTGATGAAAGTGGAAATGTTATTTCATGGTCATCTGCAGGTTCAAAAGGTTTCAAGGGCTCAAGAAAATCTACACCTTATGCTGCACAAATAGCAGCTGACGATGCTGGTGCCAAAGCATATGAACAAGGATTAAGAACTTTGACTGTTCAAGTAAAAGGACCAGGTTCAGGACGTGAAACAGCCTTAAGATCTTTACAATCTAGAGGTTTTAAAATTTTGTTAATAAAAGACACAACACCTATGCCACATAACGGAGCAAGACCACCAAAAAAAAGGAGAGTATAAATGCAAGAGTCTTCAACTATCATAGATAAAAATTGGAAAGCATTAATAAAACCTAACAAATTAGAAATTACAAGCAGCCAAGATAAAACTACAGCTAAAGTAGTTGCTGAACCGTTAGAAAAAGGATTTGGACAAACTATTGGTAATTCATTGAGGAGAATTTTACTTTCATCTATCCAAGGTGCAGCTGTAACTGCAATTCAAATAGACGGAGTTCTACACGAGTTTTCCTCTATAAAAGGTGTAAGAGAAGATGTTACAGATATTGTACTTAATGTAAAAAATTTAGCTATAAAATCAAGTTCAACAACGGCTAAAAAAATAATTTTAGATATAAAAGGACCTAAAGAAGTTAAAGCCAAAGATATAACTTTAGTCCCAGAAGTTGAAATATTAAATCCAGAACAAACAATTTGTAATTTAGATGANAANACNAATTTTCATATGGAANTANTNGTAANNANTGGNAANGGTTANGTTCCAGCGCCNAAAAATANANNNGANGATAGTCCNCTTGGNNTNATNNCANTAGATGCTCATTATTNAGNCCNGTTAAAAAAGTNTCNTTNTCTNTNGAAAATACNAGAGCTGGTAGTGCTTTAGATTATGANAAANTAGTNATGACNGTTGANACNAANGGNACNGTNNNAGCAGAAGATGCGATAGCTTATTCGGCAAGAATTTTTCAAGATCAATTATCGATGTTTGTCAATTTTGATGACCCACAAGAAGTAGTTAAAGAAGTTAAAACCTCAGAGCCAGAATTTAACAGAAATTTACTAAAAAGAGTTGAAGAGCTTGAACTTTCAGTTCGTTCTATGAACTGTCTTAAAAATGATAATATAATTTATATTGGTGACTTAGTTCAAAAAACTGAACCAGAAATGCTTAGAACCCCTAATTTTGGCAGAAAATCTCTTAATGAG
>NHHO02000005.1 GCA_002171035.2 Candidatus Pelagibacter sp. TMED165 | reverse complement strand
AAAAACTCAAAATATTCAAAAAAAATTATTCAAGCCGCGTCTTAATAATTATTGTAATTATTGAGACATAACCTTAAAAGAAAGGGGTGTATTAATTATGGAAGTAAAAAATAGAGCAAAAATCATATCTGACTGGATAAACAGCTATTGTGAGACTACTTCTTTTAGTCCAAAAGCTTTAGTTGTTGGTATCTCAGGCGGTATAGACTCTTCTGTAGTAAGTGCACTATGTGCGAACACAGGTAGAAAAACAATTGTGTTATCAATGCCAATTAAACAAATAAAGTCCCAACACGACTTAAGCTTGATGCATGCTAAATGGCTTAAAGAAAAATTTAAAAATGTTGAACATCATGTCATAGAAATGGATAAAATATTTGGTTCCTTTTCTAAAGTTTTAAACAGCTTTGACAATGAACATGGATTTGCAAATTCAAGAGCAAGGTTGCGAATGACAACTCTTTATCAGGTAGCAGCAGCAAATTCTGGCATAGTAGTGGGAACAGGGAATAAAGTCGAAGATTTTGGTGTTGGCTTTTATACTAAATATGGTGATGGAGGGGTAGATATATCTCCAATAGCTGATTGTACAAAAACTCAAGTATGGGAATTAGGTAAATATCTTGGTGTTTACGATGAGATTATTAATTCTCAACCAACTGATGGTTTGTGGGACGATGGGAGAAATGATGTTCAACAACTAGGATTGAGTTATGAAGATCTAGAAAAAGCTATGCAAAATAAAAATGACCCTAATTATCAAAAGTATTTAAAAATAAGAGAAAAAAATTTACACAAAATGAATCCTATACCAGTTTGCAAATTCAATGAATAATTTACAATTAACTAATTCACTCACTAATAAAAAAGAAATCTTTAATCCCATAAACTCAGAAAAAGTTTCTTTATATGCTTGTGGACCAACTGTTTATGACAACCCTCACGTAGGAAATGCTCGCGCTTTAGTAGTATTTGATCTTTTATTTAGAATACTTATTGAAATTTATGGAAAGAAAAAAACTATTTATGTTAGAAATATTACAGACATCGATGATAAGATTGTCGAAGCATCAAAAAATAAGAAAATAAGTATTTTAGATTTAACAAATACTGTAACTAAAAAATTTCATAAAGATTGTGAGAACCTATTTTGTTTAAATCCAACTAAGGAACCTAAAGCAACAGATCATGTTAAGGGAATGATAAGAATGACTGAAAAGCTTATTGATAAAAAAGCGGCTTACGAAAATAAAGGTCATGTTTTCTTTTCAGTATCTTCATTTAAAGATTATGGAAAACTTTCAAATAAAAATCCTGATGATCTTAAAGCAGGCGCCAGAGTAGAAGTATCAAAATTTAAAAAAGATCCATTAGACTTCGTTCTTTGGAAGCCTTCGAATAAAAATGATCCAGGCTGGGAGTCACCTTGGGGCAGAGGAAGGCCAGGCTGGCATCTAGAATGCTCAGTAATGAGCGAAAAATACTTAGGTAAAAATTTTGATATTCATGGTGGAGGGTTAGATTTAATTTTTCCACACCATGAAAATGAAATTGCCCAGTCTTGTGTTAATAATGGAACAGATAAGTTTGCAAATTATTGGATACATAATGGGTTTGTAACTATGAACAAAGAAAAAATGTCGAAGTCACTTGGCAACATAACAACAGTTGAAGATGCAACAAAAAAATATTCAGGCCAAGTAGTAAGACTGTCACTTTTAAGTGCGCATTATAAACAACCATTGGATTGGAATAATCAATTACTTATAGAACAATCTAAAATATTAGATAAATGGTACACAATGTATTCTGCAGAAATAAGTGAAAAAGCCCCAAGTTGCTTTAATGACTTGTTAGATGATATGAATACGCCACTTTATATTTCAAAATTACACGAGCTATTTCAACAGTCACAAAATGGCGATAAAAATAAAAAAAAAGAATTTAACAAAGCTTGCAGATTAATTGGTCTATTTAATGAAACTGCTGAAGAAAGAGACAGATTTAAGAAAAATAAAATTAAAATCTCAGAGCAAAATATATTAAGCAAAATTAAGGATCGCGAACAAGCTAAAAAAGTTGGAAATTACAAGCTTGCAGATAAAATCAGAGATGAGCTAAGTAAAGAGGGTATTGATATTAAAGATGAAAAGGATACAACGATTTGGAGTTATAAATGAGCAAAGATAAAATATATATTTTTGATACAACCCTAAGAGACGGAGCTCAAACTGAAGGAGTTGATTTTTCAGTCGAGGATAAAAATAAAATTGCAAAAATTTTATCCAATATAGGAGTCGACTATATAGAAGGTGGCTGGCCAGGAGCAAATCCAGTTGATAATGAATTTTTTGATAAATCACCTAATTTAGGTAATTCAAAATTTACTGCTTTTGGCATGACAAAAAAAAATGGGGTAAGCGCAGATAATGATCCTAATTTATCTCCTTTAATGAATGCTGATTGCAAAACAGTTTGCGTTGTAGGAAAAACTTGGGACTTCCATGTTAAAACTGCTTTGGGAATTAAAAAAGAGGAAAACCTAAAAAACATTAAAGAGACAGCTAAACATTTCATTAAAAACAATAAGGAATTTCTTTTTGATGCTGAACATTTTTTTGATGGTTATAAACATAATCCTGCCTACGCTCTAGATTGTTTAAAACAAGCATATGACGAAGGTGCAAGATGGGTAGTTTTATGTGATACTAATGGAGGTACTTTGCCCAATGAAGTAGGTGAAATAATAAATAAAGTTATTAAAGTAATTCCAGGTAAAAATCTTGGTATACACGCTCATAATGATACAGAAAACGCTGTAAGTAATTCATTAACAGCTGTTTTAGCTGGCGCAAGACAAATTCAAGGAACTATTAATGGATTAGGTGAAAGATGTGGTAACGCTAATCTTATTTCAATTATACCAACCCTTTTCTTAAAAAAAACTTTTAATGAAAAATTTGAATTAAATATAGATAAGAGAAAATTGTCTTCTTTGACAGAATGTTCTCGATTTTTAGATGAAGTTTTAAACAAAAAACCAAACAAAAGTATGGCATATGTAGGAGGATCTGCATTTTCCCATAAAGGGGGGTTACATGTATCTGCAGTCAAAAAAGATCCAAAAACCTATGAGCATGTAGATCCGAGAGAAGTTGGAAACCATAGAAATATTATTATTTCAAATCAATCTGGTAGATCTAATATTATTTCTAGACTTGAAAACTATGGAATCAAAATTGATTCTAAAGATCCCAAGGTTAAAAATATTTTAGACGAGGTAAAAGAAAGAGAATTTACAGGATATTCTTATGACGGAGCTGATGCATCATTTGAACTTTTAGCAAACAAATTGCTTGGTAAACTTCCTGAGTATCTCAAAGTAAAAAATTATAACGTTAATGTAAAAAAGGATAACGAATTAAAAACTACTGCAGAAGTAACTTTTATCATTGATGGCAAAGAGATTTCTTGTGCGGGTGAGGGGAATGGACCGGTAAATGCTTTGGATAACGCTATTAGATCAAATTTCAAAAAAGTTGAAAAATATTATAAATATTTTTCTGATCTTAAACTTTTAGATTATAAGGTAAGAATTTTAAATACTGGGACTGGCGCAACTACCAGAGTTTTAATCGAAAGTACAGATAAGACAGGGAAAAGCTGGTTCACCATAGGTGTGTCTCAAAATATTATAGAAGCTTCATTTAAAGCACTAATCGATAGCTTGGAATATAAGTTATTTAAAGAAAAAGCTCCAGCAAATATACATGAAAAATAAATATGGTTTTATTTTAATAGAACCTCAGTTAGGTGAAAATATTGGCGCTTCAGCTAGATCATTAAAAAACTTTGGATTTCATAATTTAATGATAACAAACCCAAAACTTGGATGGCCAAATACTAAAGCCAAAGCAACTTCTGTTGGAGCTTTTGATATTTTGAATAATACTAAAGTTTTTAACAATACCATCTCTGCAATTAAAAATTTTGATATTATATTTTCTTTTAGTGCTAGAAAAAGAGATATTAACAAAAAACATATTAGTATTAATAGTTTTTTAAAAATTAATAAAAAGCTAAAACAAAAAAAAATTGGTCTAATGTTTGGTCCAGAAGCATCGGGATTATCTAATTTAGACCTATCTTACTCAAATTATGTGGTACAGATACCTTCATCACCAAAGTTCAAATCAATGAATCTTTCTCATTCTGTATTTCTAATATGTTATGAAATATTTAAACTTAATAATTACAAAGTTACAAGACAATTAGTTTTTAATAAAGAAATTGGAAAAAAAGGTAAGATTTCTAAAATTCTAAAATTGTTAAAGACTAATCTTGAAAAAAGAAACTTTTTTAACCCACCTGAAAAAAGGAGTTCCATGATTAAAAACATAAACAATTTATTTTACAGAATGGAGCCAAATGACAAAGAATTGCGGATTTTAGCTAGTTTAATTGGATCACTTGGTAAAAATAAAAAAAAGCATAATTGACATTTACCCCCTAAACCTAGTAAACCCGAGATCAAATAATGACTAAAAGATTAAAATCAAAACATAAAGTTGATAGAAGATTAAAAGCAAACTTATGGGGTAGACCAAAGAGCCCATTTAATGTTCGAGCTTACCCTCCTGGCCAACATGGTCAAAATAAAAAAGGCAAACCAACAGATTATGGTGTTCAGTTACAAGCTAAACAAAAACTAAAAGCTTATTATGGCAATATAAACGAGAGGCAATTTAGAAATATATACAGAAAAGCTCTTTCAAAAAAGGGCGATACCACTGAAAATTTAATAGCTCTATTGGAAAGTAGATTAGATACAATAATTTATAGAGCTAAATTAGCACCAACTGTATTTTCTGCGAGACAACTAATTAATCACGGCCATATAAGAGTTAATAAAAGAAAAGTTAATATTTCAAGTTGCACAATACGAGATACTGATATTATTGAAGTAAGAGAAAAATCAAAAAAATTAAATGTGATTGATGGATCAATTCAAAGCAAAGAAAGAGAGATACCTGAATATATCCAACTTGATACAAAAAATAAATCAGTTAAACTTGTTAGAATACCAAAATTTTCAGAAGTACCTTATCCAATAATTATGGAACCAAATTTAGTTATTGAATATTATTCAAGATAAATTAAATTATTTTTTTTTCAGACAAGACTTTTTTAAGCTCACCTTTTTCGAACATTTCTTTTACAATGTCTGAACCGCCTATAAATTCACCTTTAATATATAATTGAGGGATAGTAGGCCAATCACTAAAATCTTTAATACCTTGTCTAAGATTTTCATCTTCTAAAACATTTATTCCATTAAAATTTACTTTTAAATGCTTTAAAACATTTGAAACAGCCATTGAAAAACCACATTGAGGCGAATCTGGAGTTCCTTTCATAAATAGACATACATCGTTATCTTTAATTAATTTCTCAATTTTTTGTTTAATTTCCATTCTATTTTTCCTCAGTTGTAATTGATAAAGCGTGAAGCTCATTGCCCATCTTGCCCTTCAATGATTTATAGACCATTTTATGCTGTTCAATTTTTGTCATACCTTTAAATACACTGGAAGTTATCTTTGCTGAATAGTGATTATTGTCACCCATAAGGTCTTTTATATCAATATTGGCATCAGGAATTGATTCTGTAATAAGTTTTTTTACTTCTTCAATTTTAATTGGCATAATATTTATAATACCATTCTTTGTTTAATTTTGAAAGTTCATTTACATTTATCTTTATTTCATTTTTGATCTCAAAAACTGATTTTTGAGTTTTACCTACCAATTCAAAATGAACATTATTTTTAATCAATATATTTTTAACATCATTATACTTTGATTTATTTATTTCCAGAACATATCTACCCTGATCTTCACCAAAAAAATATTCAAAAATATTATTTAGTTTTTTAGGTTTTTCAATATTTATTCCTATACCAGAACTTAAAGACATTTCAGCTAAAGAAATTATTAACCCCCCAGATGACACATCATGAACGGAATTTACTAAGTTTCTACTAATAATTTCTAGCACAGTTTCTCCGTTTACCTTTTCATTAAAAAAATTTATCTCGGGTGGAGGACCATCTTTAATTTCAAAAACTTCTTCGTATAAAGCGCTTTGATCTAAATGTCCGAATGTTTTTCCGATTAATATTATTAAACTATCTTCTTTTTTTAACCTATGATTTATAGGTAATCTAGTGTTTCTTATTAATCC
This sequence comes from Candidatus Pelagibacter sp. TMED165, assembly GCA_002171035.2. The sequence continues at coordinate 11,053 of NHHO02000005.1, read as the reverse complement.
TACTCCTCCAACAACTGGAGTAGGATTTATATTTTTTTTATTTGTTCCATTATAAAAAGAAACATTTCCTGAAACTACAGGAAAATTTAAATACTCACATGCCTGCTTAATACCTTTAACACAATTTGCAAATTCACCCATTACAATCTTGTCTTCAGGATTACCAAAATTTAAACAGTTCGTTATTGCAATAGGCTTTGCACCCACTGCTATTAAATTTCTCCAATTTTCACAAACAATTTGTTTACCGCCGCTTTCCGGATGTGCTTTACAATAATTAGCAGATGAATCTACAGAAACTGCTATTGCCTTATCTTTATTATGTATTCTAATAATTGCCGAGTCAGATCCTGATTTTTGAACTGTATCACACATTACCATCTGATCATATTGTTGGGTAATCCAATCTTTATTTGAAAAATTAGGGGATGACATAATCTTAATAAAAGCCTCATCAAACTTAATTTTTTTTAAGTCTTTAATCTTCCTCTTTCTAATTGGAAATTTTTTTTCGGTTAATTCTCTACTGTAAATTGGAGCTTCAGATGACAGTGCTGAGATCGGCACATCTGCAACAACTTTATTATTAAATCTTAAATTAATATGTTTTGATTTTGTAGTTTTACCTATAACAACAAAATCTAAATCCCATTTTTCAAATATTTTTTTTGCAAATTCCTCTTTTCCATCCTCTAATACTATAAGCATTCTTTCTTGGCTTTCAGAAAGCATCATTTCATATGGTGTCATATTTTCTTCTCTACAGGGAATTTTATCTAGATTGATTTCTACTCCTAAGTCACCTTTAAAAGCCATTTCAACACTCGAAGAAGTTAATCCAGCAGCACCCATATCTTGAATAGATATAATAGAATTGTCTTTCATCAATTCAAGGCATGCCTCCATTAATAATTTTTCAGTAAAAGGGTCCCCAACTTGCACAGTAGGTTTTTTTTCCTCAGATTTATCATCAAATTCTGCTGAGGCCATAGATGCTCCATGAATCCCATCTCTGCCTGTTTTAGACCCAACATACACAACTGATTTATCTATTCCCTTTGCTTTCGAGTAAAAAATTTTATTTTTATTTACAAGGCCCACCGCCATGGCATTTACCAAAATATTTTCATTGTAAGTAGAATTAAATTTTGTTTCACCAGCTACTGTGGGTATACCAATACAATTTCCATATCCTCCAATTCCAGAAACTACTCCATTAAGTAAATTTTTAGTCTTTTTGTTTTTGGTTTCTCCAAAATGAATTGAGTTTAACAAAGCAATTGGTCTCGCTCCCATAGTAAAAACATCTCTTAGAATGCCTCCTACTCCTGTAGCCGCTCCTTGGTAAGGCTCAATAAATGAGGGATGATTATGACTTTCAATCTTAAAAACTATGGCATCATCATCATCAATATCTATCACACCAGCATTTTCTCCGGGACCTTGAATTACTTTATCTCCTTTCACAGGAAGAGTTTTTAAATATTTTTTTGAGGACTTATAAGAACAATGCTCATTCCACATTGCTGAAAATAATCCAAGCTCTAAAAGATTAGGAGTTCGATTTAGTAAAATTTTAATTTTTTCAAATTCTTTTGAAGTGAGGCCATGTTTTTTTATAATTTGTTCTGAAATTTCCATTAATTTAAGATACTTAAAAAAAGGTTAATACCATCATCATTAGAGAGGAGTTTGTCTGTCATTCTCTCGGGATGAGGCATCATCCCTAAAATATTTTTGTTATTATTCATTATCCCTGCTATATTATTCGAAGAACCATTAGGATTAGTTAAGTCATTTACATTGCCTTTTTCATCGCAGTACTTAAAAGCGATTAATTTTTTATCTTCCAATTCTTTAATATAATTTTTATCAGCAAAAAAATTTCCTTCATTATGAGCAATATTAAGCTTTAATATTTGGTCTTCTTTATATTTGTTACAGAATTTATTATTCGTGTTGGTTACTTTTACATTAATGTCTTTAGATAAAAACTTTAAATTTTTATTCCTTAATAAAGCGCCTTTGAGTAATCCAGTTTCTATCAAAATTTGGAAACCATTACATATGCCTAAAATAGGACAACCATTATTTCCTGCTTTTATAACTTCTTTCAATATCTTAGATTTAGCAGCAATTGCTCCAGATCTTAAGTAATCTCCATATGAGAATCCTCCTGGAATTACTATTAAATCGGACTTAGGAAGGCTACTATCTTTATGCCAGACCATTTTGTTCTTAAATTGTAGTTTTTGTAAAGCAATAGCTATGTCTCTATCACAATTAGAACCTGGAAAAACAATTACAGATGAATCCATTAAATTAAGTTAATCTTATAATCTTCTATTATTAAATTGACCAAAAGTTTTTTACACATATCCTCAACTTTTTTTTTAGCCTCTGTCTCGTTGCTCTCATTTATTTCAATCTCAAAGTATTTTCCTTGTCTTAGGGACTTCAAGGTATCTAATCCCATGTTTTGTAAAGTTTGTTGAATTACTTTACCTTGAGGATCAAGCACATCTTTTTTTAATGTTACTGTTACAGCAAATTTCAAATTATTTTTTCTTAAATTTAATTGAGGTAGTTTTCCCAAAATTGACTTTTTTTACATTTGTTTCTTCATGCATAATACCCAGTCTTCTGGCAACTTCTTGATATCCCTCAATAATTTTGCCTAAGTCTTTTCTAAATCTGTCCTTATCCATTTTTTTTTCGGTTTTAACATCCCACAGTCTGCAAGTATCAGGGCTTATCTCATCTGCCAAAACTATCTCTGTTTCACCAATTTCCTTGTTCCAAGCTTTTCCGTATTCTATTTTAAAATCTACAAGTTTAATTCCTACACCTCTGAAAATTCCAATTAAGAAATCATTGATGCGTTTTGTCATTTCGTCTATTACTTTAATTTCACTCACTGAAGCCCAGCCAAAATTGTAAATATGCTCTTTTGATATCAAAGGATCTTGAAGTTCATCATTTTTATAACAGTATTCTAATAATGGTTGATCCAATTGAGTGCCTTCTGTAATGCCTAATCTCTTAGATAAAGATCCTGTTGCAATATTTCTTACAATAAATTCTATAGGAAAAATTTCTGCTTTTTTGATTAATTGTTCTCTCATATTTATTCGTTTTACAAAGTGAGTTTTGATACCACAATGACTTAAATTAGTTAAAATGTGTTCAGAAATTCTATTATTTAATACTCCTTTCCCTTCAATACTTGCTTTTTTTTGGTTATTAAAAGCAGTAGCATCATCTTTAAAATGCTGTATCAGTAAATTTTTGTCACTAGTTTCGTAAAGAATTTTCGCTTTTCCTTCGTATAATTTCTTTCTTTTATTCATATAAATTTATTTTTTTAAACATCTATTGAAAATTATATTAATTTTTTTTGTATGATAACTAAAATCAAATAATGTCTTTAGTTTATTAACAGGTATTTTTTTAGAAATAACGCTATCCTTTCTCAAATTTTCATAAAAGGAAGAATTATCTTTCCAAGACTTCATCGCATTTCTTTGAACTATTTTATAGGACTGTTCTCTTGTATATCCATAATTAGTTAATTCTAATAAAACTCTTTGAGAGAATAAAAGTCCGTGAGTTATATCAAGATTTTTCTTCATCTTTTTTGGATATATGTTTAAATTTTTTATTAAATCATTTAATCTAACTAATGCAAAATCAAGTGCTGTAGTTGAATCTGGACCAATATTTCTTTCAACAGCAGAATGTGAGATATCCCTTTCATGCCAGAGTGAAACATTTTCTAAAGCTGGTATCACAGAAGATCTTATCAATCTCGCTAAACCTGTTAAGTTTTCACTTAATATCGGATTTTTTTTATGAGGCATCGCTGATGATCCCTTTTGTTTATTTCCAAAAAATTCCTCAACTTCTAACACTTCTGTTCTTTGTAAATGTCTTATTTCAGTTGCAAATCTTTCAATAGAACTTGATATAATTCCTAATGTAGAAAAAAACTGGGCATGACGATCTCTAGGTATAATTTGAGTAGAAATTGGCTCAATTTTAAGATTTAGTTTTTTTGCTACATACTTTTCAACTTTAGGATCAACATTGGCAAAAGTTCCAACTGCTCCTGATATTGCGCATGTAGAAATTTCTTCAATTGAATTAAGTAGTCTTTTACGATTTCTTGAAAATTCTTGAAAAAAAGTAAGCATTTTAAGCCCAAAGGTTATTGGCTCGGCGTGAATTCCATGACTTCTCCCCACACATAAAGTAAATTTATGTTTGACTGCCTGTTTTTTAATACTTTTTAACAACTCATCAAGATCTTTAATAATTATCTCACCTGACTGTTTTAATTGCAAATTAAAGCATGTATCTAAAACATCTGAAGATGTCATTCCTTTATGTAAATATTTTGCATCGCTCCCAACTTTTTCAGTAATTGAGGTTAAAAATGCAATTACATCATGCTTAACATTTTTTTCAATATCTAATATTCTTTTTGGATTTATTCTCGACCTAGCTCTAACTTTTTTTGCAACTCCCCTTGGTATAATTTTTAACTTTTCCATAGCTTCTGCGGCAGCAATTTCAATTTTTAACCATAACAAATATTTGTTTTTGTCATCCCAAATATCTTTTAGCTCTTTTCTGGAATATCTTTCAATCATATTTTGTAGGGAGGAAAATTAAACTCTTTTTCAGATAGAGTAAAAATTTCATATCCATCACTTGTTATACCAACAGTATGTTCAAATTGTGCAGAGAGCGATTTATCTTTTGTTACAGCTGTCCAACCATCGTTTAAAACTTTTGTTTCAAATTTGCCAGCGTTAATCATGGGTTCAATAGTAAATATCATACCTTCTTGCAATTTTTGACCACTCCCTTTATCACCGTAATGAAGAATATTAGGCTGTTTATGAAAAGTTTTCCCAATACCATGTCCACAAAAATCTCTAACTACTGAAAACCCATTAGACTCAACGTGCTGCTGTATAACGTTTCCTATATCTCCCAAATGAATTTTTGAATTAAGAATATGAATTGCTTTCATCAAAGATTCATACGTAGTATGAACCAATTTTTTTGCTTTTACGGAAACTTCTCCTACAAAAAACATTCTACTTGTATCGCCGTGCCAACCATCATTAAATGCAGTTACATCTACATTCAAAATATCTCCCTCCTTTAAAATTTTCTCTGAAGGAATGCCGTGACAAACGGTATGATTAGGTGAAGTACAACATGATTTGGGAAAGCCCCTATAAAAGAGAGGTGCCGAATAAGCACCGTTATCATTAATATATTCAAAACAAATTTTATCAATTTCATTTGTGGAAACTCCCGGTTTAATAATTTTACAAACTTCATCAAGCGCACCAGAGGCGATTGAACCAGCCTTACGTGTTTTTTCAAATGCTTCTTGTATATTTTTATTCATTTTGAAAATTTATTTGTTTATTAAGTTTTATTCCTTTTGTGTAAAATTTACAATCAAAGGAGATCACTTTTAATTTATTTTTTAATGCTACTGTTAATAATTTAGCATATTGAGGGTCAATATCTTTTGCAATTTGAAAATATTTGCATTTTTCTCTTTGTACAACAAATATTAAGTAAATTTTATACCCCAACTTTTTCGCCTCTAATAAACCTTCCAAATGTTTTAAGCCTCTATCTGTTACTGAGTCTGGAAATTCTGCAATCCCTTTTTTCCTAGATAGAGTTACATTTTTAACTTCAATAAAAGTTTTTGAACTTTCATTTTGTAAATAGAAATCAAAACGTGTATTTTTACCAAANTTTTTTTCGGACACTATCTTTTGATTTTTACCAATAAATTTAAATTTATTTTCTTTTAAACCTTCTAAAACAATTTTATTAGTTAGATGGGTATTTATACCTACTTTACATCCATCCACCTCTATAATTTGCAAAGTGTATTTTAGCTTTCTATTCGGATTATTAGATTTTGTTATCCAAACTTTATTTCCTCTCTTTAATAAACCCATCATCGAACCAGTATTAGGGCAATGAGTGGTAACAATTTTATTTTTCAGATATACATCAACAAAAAAACGCTTATATCTTTTTATAAAAGTTCCTGATAAAAGCTCACTTTCAAAGTTCATTTATTAACTATGAAGAAAAAAATTAAAAAAGTAAATGCCGCTATTCTTATAATTGGTAATGAAATTTTATCAGGAAGAACACAGGATAAAAACGTATTATTTATATCAAAATGGTTAAATTTGAACTGTGGTATTTCTGTAAATGAAGTAAGAATAATATCTGATAATGAAAAAACTATTGTAAATAATGTTTTAAACTTATCAAAAAGGTTTAATTATGTATTTACAACAGGTGGCATCGGACCAACGCACGATGATATAACAGCTAAATCAATATCTGCAGCTTTTCATAAAAAATATCAATATCATAAAGAGGCTTTTAATATTCTGCAAAAATACTACGGAAAAAAAAATTTTAATGATGGAAGAAAAAAAATGGCAAAAATGCCACAAGGTTCAAAACTTATATACAACCCTTCTAGCGCTGCTCCAGGTTTTTTAACAAAAAATGTTTTTTCATTACCTGGTGTGCCTTCAATATTAAATTCAATGATTGATAATTGTAAAAAGTATTTAATAAAAGGGTCGAAAGTTCATAGCAAAACCATAAATATTTTTTCAGTTGAAAGCAATATCGCGAAGGAACTAGAGTTAATTCAAAAAAAATATATAAAATTTGTTGATATTGGAAGTTATCCATTTTTTAGATTAGGTAAAATAGGAGTTTCTATTGTCAGCAGATCAATTTCAAAAAATAAACTACAAAGTGTTAATAAAGAGATAATAAAGATAGTTAAAAAAAAAAATATAAAGATATTAAAAATTTAAATTAATCTAAACACATCATCAACAGATATTTTATTTATATCTTTAGAATCATAAATTTGTTTACTATCTAAAACTTTAATTTCATCAATTTTTGGAGAAAATTTTGAGGAATCAGTTGGACCAAATAGTACTATCATGGGTACATTAGCAAGACTGATCATATGCATAATACCATTGTCTATAGTAACAGCCATTTTTAATCTTGTTGATAGCAATGTAACAAGAGCAGGGCAGGCTAGAGATGAATTAATTTCTGGTATTAATGCACCAGGCACTTCAGATTTTATCTGTTTTATTAAATTGATATTATCTTTTTCAAGAAAAAAAACTGGAATTAAATTTTGTTTAATTATTTTTTTTGCTAACAAAATGAAATTAGTTAATGACCAACTTTTCTCTCTATATTTATTTCCTTGAGTTAAAGATATTCCAATATAATTCTTATTAGGAAGTAATTTTTTTGCCTCATTTTTAAACTTATCATCAATTCTTTCTAAATTAAATTTAATTTTCTCTATTTTTTTATTAAAAATAAAACTTAAATTAGAAAGGTGATTTTTACTAAAATTCCCATTTTTTTTGGTGCAGAACCTAAAATTAAATGTTGAAGAGTAAAAAATATTATGGGGTATTCTTTTTAAAATCAATGTGTTTCTTAATTTTGATTGCAAATCGATTATCAAATCAAATTTTCCTAATTTATATTTCTCAAAATTATTTTTAGCTCTAAAATAATGCCACCATCTAAATCCAAAATATCTTAGTTTCAGGTCTAAAGTTTTTATCTTTATATTGTATTCTTTTAATTTACCCTTGAAATGATTTTCATGAGCCCCAAGATAAAAAATATCATATGATTTGAAACATTCTTGCAAGCTGACTATTAGGTCCATCAGCTGGATAGAGTCGCCTAAACCGCCACCAGAATTATATAGTAAGATTTTTTTCATTAGATATTTATACTTTATTTGATATGAATATTACATGACATCTCTAATGTATTGATATATTAAAATATCAAGAAAAAAAAGGAATGCCCTCGTGGTGAAATTGGTAGACACAAAGGACTTAAAATCCTTGCCCTTTTGGGAGTGCCAGTTCGAGTCTGGCCGAGGGCACCATTAAAAAAACTTATTTTATATGAAGATACACTTCGTTTTTGATAAAACTAAAAAATCATTAAAACTAAAAAAAAAATTTTTAAAAGTATATAAAAATTATTCACCATCTAATTCTGATTATTTTATCATTGCTGGAGGTGATGGGTTTATGCTTAAGAATTTAAAGAAATTTTATAGATTCAATAAACCTTTTTATGGAATTAATTGCGGAACATATGGTTTTTTAATGAATAACAATAATTCTGTAGACTTAAAAAAAAGATTAAAAAATTCGAAAAAGATTTCTATTAACCCTCTAAGGGCAACAACTAAAGGCATGTATCATAAATCATTAATTGCTATAAATGAAATCTCTTTATTTAGACAAAGCAAACAAACTGCAATTATATCAATTCAAAACAAAAATAAAACAATAATAAAAAAACTCATAGGTGACGGAGTTATTATTTCTACTCCTGCAGGAAGCACAGCATACAATCTTTCAGTTAATGGACCAATTTTATCACTTAATTCTGGTAAATTAGCTATTACTCCGATTAGTCCTTTTAGACCTAGGAGATGGAAAGGTAAAATTGTTAATTTTAAAGATGAAATAAAAATATTTAATTTAGATTATAAAAAAAGACCGGTTGCAGCAGTCGCTGATAATATTGAAATAAGAAATATTAAATCAATTTCTATAAAAGTGGATACGAAAATAAATATTAAACTTTTACATGATAGAAAAACAAGTTTAAGCAAACGTATAAGACTTGAACAATTAAGAAAAAGGACTAGTTGATTTCACTTATCAAAGCTTGCATAGCAGACTTTATTCCTAATTTATTCCAATGTGTATCGTCTTGCCAAAATATTAACTTGTCGTTTTTAAGATTCATTTGCGCTGACTTTTGAAGAACAGAGGTTAAATTGATTGTGTCTATATCATACTTACCATATTCATTTTTTAAAAGGTCATACATTCCTGAAAAAAAAACATACTTTTCATCAATTAAAGGGCCATACACACTATACTTCGTAGGTATATAAATAATCTTATTTATTCTCTCTAAAATTTCTTTATTTTTAAAAATGTAAGCGTTTACATTCATATTGCTTTGAGCTGGTTTGTAATAAAAACCTAATTCTAATCCTTTTATATTCTTATATTCTATTGGACAAGTATTCGTCCATTTAGCTAAAATATATCTTGTCAATCTTTGAGATTTTGGGCGTATTTTTTTATAAAAATAATTCTTTTCATAAAGATTTTTAAACTTTTTAATAAAAATTTTATCTTTATTTCTTTCTAATCTCTCATATCCAAATCTAATTTTATATTTTAAATAGGTTATTTTTACACCATTCCAATAAATTACAGATTTATCATCATTTATATAATCTAATTTAAAATCAGTTCCTTCGGTATAGAAAACAAATATCTTAGCTTTTTTATTTATCTTATTTATCATATCCTCTAAGTTTTTTTCAAAGAGTTCGGGACCATGTATTACCGAAATAGTATAAACTTTTAATCCGCTTAAATTACTTAATATATTTGCAGGTATATCTTCTTGAGAATTACTACTTCCGGTTATAAATGAGTCTCCTACAAGAATTATATCGGCTTCCTCAATTTTGAATTTGTTATTTCTAAAACCATTTTCATCAGTTAAAAAAGTTTGTTCTCGAGGTTGAGATATGTTTCTTGATTTATCGCAATAGTTAAGGGCAACTATATCTCCGTGAGGTATATTTGTTTTAAAATTCACATTTTTTTTATAAATAAAATCATCAGTTATAAATCTTTCATGAGCTCTATAAAAATTATCTTTTTCATCATAATTCTTAATTAGAAATTTATTTCCGATGAATATCATTAATATTAATAAGACATTTAATGTTATTATTGAAATGATATTAAATTTGATCGATACCAGGATTAAAACAGTTACAAAAATATCGATAATTATGGGTAAACCTAATGAAGCTAAGGCAAAAAACAAAGCAAGACTAAAAAAAAGTTTAAATATAAAATTTATTAAAATTATTTTCATTATTAATTGTATTTAGGTTAATTGCGAGTATTTTTTAATTATATGTTTTTGTTTACCAAGTTTATCTATACCTAAAAGTACTTCTTCTCCACCAATTAAAAATTTTGGAGGTTTCATATTTTCACCTACACCCGGAGGTGTTCCTGTACAACAAATATCACCAGGCAAAAGTGTCATACAATGACTCATATATGACACTAATTCTTCAACTGAAAAAATCATTTCATTAGTATTTCCAGTTTGCATCCTCTCTCCATTAACATCTAAAAACATGTTTAAATTATTAAAATCTTTTAATTCATCTTTAGTTAAAATATATGGACCTATAGGACCGAAGGTATCAAATCCTTTCCCTTTGTCCCAAGTTAAACCCTTATTTTTTTGAAATTCTCTTTCACTTACATCGTTAACTAAAAAAAATCCCAGAACATAATCTAACGCATTTTTTGTACTAATATTTTTTGCTTTTCTTCCTACAACAAATCCCAATTCAACTTCCCAATCAGTATGTGTTGAATTTTTTGGAATTTCTATATCATCATTTGGTCCTGTGATACAATTAGTGAACTTCGAAAATATTATTGGCTCTTTAGGGATCGGTAAATTTTGCTCTAAAGCGTGATCTTTATAATTTAATCCAATTCCTATAAATTTAGAAGGATTAGAGACGCATGGCCCTACTCTTACTTTTTCATCGACAATATTTAATTTCTGTATATTAACTTTTTCTAAAGAGTCTAAAGTTTTAAAATTTAAAGTAGTAGGATTAAAATCTTTAATTATATTTGATACATCTCTTAAATTATTTTCCTTGTCTATTAAACAAGGTCTTTCATTACCGGAAATGCCCACTCTACATAATTTCATAAATAACTGGTGCCCTCACACGGACTCGAACCGCGAACCTACTGATTACAAATCAGTTGCTCTACCAATTGAGCTATGAGGGCTTTTTGTGTTTTTTAAAAGATATTTAAGCAAAAAACAATATAATTAAAAGATATAATTATTA
>NHHO02000019.1 GCA_002171035.2 Candidatus Pelagibacter sp. TMED165 | reverse complement strand
TAATTTAAGATTAGAAATTGTATTCTTATAATTTTTTAAAAATCTCCAATTTTTGTTTTCTTTTTGGCTTTTAGACTCCTTAATCATTGGTAAATTGAAATCCTTTAAAAAACCAAGCTGATTTGATTTAGTAAGAGCAATCTGTTTTTTATTATTAATATGACAGAATATGTCATAATCTTTCTCGTAATTTAATTTATTGTTTCTTTTTAAATTTATTTTTTTTGAAGATTTATAATATTTACAATTTTTATTTAATGGACAATTTAAACACTCAGGATTTTTTGACTTACAGATTAAAGCACCAAATTCGATTAACGCTTCAGCAAAATCTGAATTTCTTTTTGATTTAAAAAAATTATTCTTATTTTTTTCTACTAATTCATTAAAATTAATATTCTCTTCATGTTTGTTTAAAAGTCGTGAAAAAACACGTTTCACATTTCCATCAAAAGCAATTCTAGGTTTATTATAAATAAAGGCTAGCAAAGCATTTGCAGTGTAATCTCCAATACCAGGAAGTTCTTTTAAATCTTCAAAATTTTTGGGGAAATCATTTTTTTTCTTGGATATGATTTTAGTTGTTAGTAACAAGTTTTTTGCTCTTCGATAGTAACCCAATCCCTCCCAAAGTTTTATGACGTCTTTTTCTTTTGCTTTAGATAGAGATTTTAAAGTTGGGTATTTTTTAATAAATTTATAAAAATATGGTAAAACTGTTTTAACTTGAGTTTGTTGCAACATAAATTCACTTAAAATTCTATAATAAATCTTTTTACGTGAATATTTACTAACACGCCATGGCAGATTTCGCTTGTTATTATCATACCAAGCTAAAATAATTTTTGCTAAATTGTTTTTAAAATGCATAAAAAAAATAATAGTAATAAATCAAAAAATTTCATTCAAGGATTAAGACCATTTGCAACCTCGATACCCAGGGGGTTAAAAACGATTTTAAAAAAAAATGGGTATAATTATTCGAGTATAATTGATAATTGGACAAAAATGGTTGGAAAAAATATCGCAAGTAAATGCTACCCGATAAAGATAAAATTAGATAAAATTAATAAAAATACTTTGATTTTAAATGTAATACACGGCAAAGAAATTGAGGTAGAATATGAGAAAAAAAATATAGTTGATAAGATTAATTTCTTTTTAGGTTATAATTTTATTAATAAAATAAATTTAAAGACAATAAGAGAAAAAAAAATGTTACATAAAGATAAAAAAATTATAACAAAAAATATAGAAAATTTTGAGAAAAAAATTAAAAATTTTAAAAATAGTAATTTAAAAAGCTCATTAAACAAGTTTCTGAAAGCATATAATGAAAAAAAAAATTAATATTCTATTATTCCTATTAATAGTTTTATTTCCTGTAAAAAGTTTTGGAAAGAATAGTGAAATTCTTAAAATTGGAAATGACAATGCAAAAATTACTGTGAGAGTTTTTTCATCATTAACTTGCCCCCACTGTGCAAGTTTTCATCTTAATATTTTTGATAATCTTAAAAAGGAATTTATAGATAAAGGTGAAGTAAAATTTGAACATCATAGTTTTCCATTGGATATGGCGGCACTAAATGCTGAAAAAATAATGCGATGTACAGAGAGTTTGGACAAAAGTTTTCAATTATTAGGCGAGATATATAAAAAACAAAAACTATGGGCAGTAGGATCTGATATAAGTAAAATTAATGAATCTCTAATGATAATTGCAGAAAAAAATAATTTATCTAAAAGTAATATTTTAAAATGTTTACAGGATGAAAACTTACAAGATTTAATTTTAAACGAAAGGATTTCTGCGCAAAAGAAGTATAAAATTTCTTCCACTCCAACAATTTATATTAATAAAAAGAAATATGAGGGAAGGCACAACTACAAAGATTTTAAAAAAGAAATTGAAAGAGTGTTATAGTGAAATTTAAGAAATTAGAGTTGAATGGATTTAAGTCTTTTTTTGATAAAACTACGTTTTTTATTGAAGAAGGTTTGACAGGTATTGTGGGACCAAATGGATGCGGAAAATCAAATATTGTAGAATCTTTAAGATGGTGTATGGGAGAGACTTCTGCAAAAAGTATGCGGGGTTCGGGTATGGAAGATATAATTTTTTCTGGAACGTCTAATAGGCCTCAAAAAAATATCTCTGAAGTGTCTTTGTTGATTCAAAACCCTGATAAAGATGGTCCTTCACAATACAGAGAGCTAGACGAGATAACAATATCTAGAAAGATTGAACGAGATAAAGGTTCTAAATATTATTTAAATGGTAAAGAAGTAAGAGCTAGAGATGCGCAAACTTTTTTTGCTGATTTGTCAACTGGAGCTCACTCCCCCTCTCTTATAAGCCAAGGCAAAATTGGCCAATTGGTAACTTCAAAGCCGGTAGAGAGGAGAGCAATCCTTGAAGAGGCGGCAGGGATTTCAGGAATACATTCAAGAAGGCATGAGGCCGAAACAAGGTTAAACGCTGCGGAAAATAATTTAAAAAGAGCTGATGAACTTAAAAAACAACAAGAAAAACAATTAGAAAATTTAAGAAAACAGGCAGAAGAAGCATCCAAATATAAAGAGATTTCAAAAGAAATTAAGAAAGTAGAGGCGGGACTTTATTATTTAAAAATTAAAGAGATAGAGAAAGATAAAACAAATATTCAAGAAAAACTTAATGAGCAAGATGATGAGATAAGTGCAATTAAAATTGATTTAAGCCATAATAGTTCTTTGTTAGAAGATGAAAACAAAAGGCTTTCTCCTTTAAGAGACAGAAAAATGGAAAGTTTAGCTAAACTTCAAAAACTTAATTTAGATATGTCTAATCTTGAAGAAGAGGAAGTGAGAGTTAAAAACCTTCAAGTAAAATTAAAAAAATCTAAAGAAATTTTAGAGTCAGATCTATCAAGAGAAAAAAGTATCTCTTTAGATGCATCTATAAATGAAAAAAGGATTTTAGAGGAAAAAAATAATTTAATTAATACGGAGAAAGAGCTATATGAAGTTGAAGAAAAATCAATATTATCTCTTAATTATTCCAAAGAGAATTTGAAAAAACTTCAAAATCAATTAGACGATTTAATTAATGAAATAGAGAAATATATAGATTCAGAAAAAAAATTATCAAAAGAAATTTTTATTAGATTAAAAGAGTTAATAAATAAAATTACATCATCTCAAGAAGAATATGCTATCACCTATGGCAAAAGTGAGACAATAAAAAGTGAGTCAATAAAAAGGAAAGAAAGAATTAAAAATTTAGATGTAGAGCTTCAAAACTGGAGAAGCTTAAAATCAAATTCAGAAAAAATGATGGTGGATCTTAATATGAGAAAAGATCAACTAGAAGGGGAAATAGATCAAAATCAAAAAAATCCTGAAATTATTGCAACAACTAAAGGACAAAACATTCAGAATCTTGAAAATACAAAAAAAAGATTAGATGAATTAGATAATGAATTAAATCAGGCAGAGGGAAAGTACAATGTTATTAATCAAAATTTAAAAGAGATAAATGAAAAACTTTCTATCTTAAGAGAAAACAAAGCTAGGAACGAAGCGACAATTGAGGGAATAGAAAATAGAAAAAGAGATTTATTATATTCAGTAAAAAACGAGTTAAATATTAATAATGAAACAAATTTATTGTCCTCTTCTGATATAATGCTTTTAGAAACAGAAAAACAAGATTTACCCACGATTAACCAACAACAAAATAAGATTGAAGGAATTAAAAAACAAAGAGATGCGCTAGGCTCGGTTAATTTAAGAGCTGATGAGGAGACTCAAAAATATACTGACGAAATTAAAAAAATGGAAGATGATAGGGCGGATCTTTACTCAGCAATAGTTAAGCTAAAATCTAGTATTGAGGAGCTTAATCAAAAAGGAAGAGAAAGATTAATGGACGCCTTTGGCAAAGTAAACAGAAAATTTAATAATGTTTTTATCAAACTTTTTGGAGGGGGTAGTGCAAAACTTGAATTGGTAGACTCAGACGACCCACTTGAAGCAGGTCTTGAGATGTTAGTTTCGCCCCCAGGTAAAAGATTGCAGTCAATAACTTTGTTATCAGGAGGAGAACAAGCTCTTACTGCATTATCATTAATTTTCGCAGTTTTTTTAGTTAATCCCTCTCCAATATGTGTTTTAGATGAGGTAGATGCACCATTGGATGATGCCAACGTCACTAAGTTTTGTGCTTTATTAGATGAACTTACTAAAGTAACTAAAACAAAATTTATAATCATAACCCATCACGCGTTAACTATGTCGAGAATGCATAGGTTGTATGGTGTTACGATGCCAGAAAAAGGGGTTAGTCAAATTGTTTCTGTTGACTTGCAAAAAGCTGAAGAACTTGTAGCGTAAAAAAAATGTCAAATAATGATGATTTTAAAACTCGCCTAGAAATTGAAAAAAATAAACTTGAGCTTAATAAAAATTTGAAAGATCAAGAAAGAGGGTCTTTTTTTGGTAATGCCTTTAAATTAGGCACTGAAATGGTTGCGGCAGTTGCTGTTGGGACAATAATTGGGTTTATTTTAGATAATTGGTTTGGTACTAAACCTTGGTTTATTATAATTTTCTTTTTTTTAGGAGCAGCAGCAGGGATGTTAAATGTAGTAAAAACGGCAAAAAAAATGCAGGAAAAGGATTAAAATTATGGCAACGAATCCAATGCAACAATTTAATGTTCACAAAATTGGACCAGAAATCAAATTTGGGGGAATAGATCTTTCTTTTACAAACTCAAGTTTATTCATGGTATTAAGCTTAATAATAATAAGTGTCTTTCTATATTTTGGAACTAAGGAAAAAAAAATTATACCTAATAAAATTCAACTTATTGCAGAAATGTTTTACAATTTTATTGCAAAAATGATTAGTGATACCGCAGGTTCAAAAGCTAAACCCTATTTTCCTTTTATATTTAGTTTATTTATGTTCGTTTTGATTTGTAACATGATAGGTATGCTGCCTTACTCTTTTACAGTGACAAGCCATATAATCGTAACTTTAATTATGGCACTATTTATATTTATTGCTGTTACAATAATTGGATTTGCAAAACATGGTTTTAAATATCTAAGTCTTTTTGTGCCTAAAGGAGTCCCAGTTGTTTTGTTACCTCTTATAACAGTAATAGAAATAATTTCATATTTAAGTAGACCGGTCAGTTTATCTGTAAGATTATTTGCAAATATGATGGCTGGTCATACTATGTTAAAAGTTTTTGGAAGTTTTGTTGTAAGTTTAGGAATTCTAGGGGGTTGGTTACCACTTAGTTTTTCAGTAGCATTAACTGGCTTGGAAATATTAGTAGCTTTTTTACAAGCCTATGTTTTTGCAATTTTAACCTGCATCTANTTAAATGATGCATTAAATTTACACTAAAAAAAGGAGGATAAATGGAGTTAGAAGCGGCAAAAATGATTGGAGCTGGTTTAGCTGCAATCGCGTTAGCAGGTGCTGGAGTTGGTATCGGAATAATTTTCGGTAACTACTTGTCCGGAGCTATGAGAAATCCATCTGCTGCTCAAAAACAATTTCCTAATTTACTTTTAGGTTTCGCACTCGCGGAAGCAACAGGTTTATTTGGATTAGTAGTAGCTTTAATCATTCTATTTGCGTTTTAAAAAAAGAATAGAATATGAAATTGAGTATTAAACTTTTAATAGTCTTTATGGCTTTAGAGAAAACTATTTACGCAGCTGAGGCCGGAATGCCTCAGCTCGACCCAAAATATTGGTTTTCTCAAGCATTTTGGCTAATAAGTGTCTTTGTAATTTTATATTTTTTAGTTTCAAATTTTTTTATACCTAAAATAAAAAAAAATTTAGATGATAGAGAAAATAAAATAAAAGACGATTTAGATGAGGCTAATAACTTAAAAAAGTTGTCTGAAGCCAAACATAAAGAGTATGATGAGATAATTGCTCAAGCCAAAAAAGATGTTATAAAAATCATAGCAGAATCTAAATCTAATCTTGATAGAGAAATTAACAAAAAGAAACAAAGTATCGAAAATCAAATTAATTTAGAAGTTGAGAAAGCGCATAAAGAAATTAAAGACCTTAAAAAAAACTCTGTTTTATCAGTTAGTAAAATTTCTGAAGAATTGACGTCTAAAATGATTGAAGAAATTTCAGGAGATAAATTAAATGAAAGTAGTGTAAAAGCCGCTGTAGATGAAGTCGCTAAAAGAGAAATTGAGAGGAGTTTATGATTTTTGATGCAACATTTTGGGTAGCGGTTTCATTTTTTATTTTTTTGGCTTTATTAATTTACTTTAAAATTCCGACAAAAATACAAGACATTCTTGAAACAAATATACTCAATATTAAAAAGCAGATAGAAAACGCCGAACAATTAAAAGATGAAGCAAAGAATTTATTAAGTATTCATGAAAAGAAGTTAAGTGGTTCAAAAAAAGAAATAAGTCAAATGGTAGAAAATGCCAATTTAAATGTAGAGAAGAGTATTTTAAAAACTAATGCAGAGTTTCATTTGTTAATGGATAATAGAAAAAAAGGGGCAGATCAGAGAATTATGCAAATGAAAAATCAGGCTATTAAAGATATCAAAAATATTTCAATCATAATTGCAATACAATCAGTAGAAAAACTTTTGAGGAAATCAGTTGATAAATCTAAATTAGATAAGATTTTCAACGCTAGTATCGAGGAAACAAAATTAGCTCTTAAGAAAAAATCAAGTTAGAATAGGCCATAAAAATTATGGCAAAANAAATTATAGTTATTGGATCAGGTTTTGGAGGGATGGCCTCTGCCTTAAGGATGCGTGCTAAAGGGTTTGATGTTACTTTAGTTGAAAAACAACCTGATCTTGGAGGACGTGCCAGAGTTTTTAGAAAAGAAAATTTTATTTATGATGGAGGACCCACTGTTATAACCGCTCCATATCTTTTTGAAGAATTATTTACATTATTTAATAAAAAAATTTCTGACTATGTAAAAATAATTCCACTTGATTTGTGGTACCGTTTTGTATTTAGCGATGGAAATACTTTTGATTATACAGGGGATAATAATTACATGGAAAATCAAATTAAAAAGTTTTCCAAAGAAGATGTAATTGGATACCACAAATTAGTAAATTTTACCGAAAGAATATTTGATAAAGGATTTACTGAACTTTCTGATAAACCATTTAATAATTTGAATTTTATGCTCAAGCAAATTCCAGCTTTGATCAAATTAAAAAGTTATAAATCGGTTTACAGTTTGGTTTCCAGTTTTATTAATAATGAAAAATTGCGAAGAGTTTTCAGTATGCACCCTCTTCTAGTTGGAGGGAATCCTTTCACCACAACTTCTATATATACCTTAATATTATTCTTAGAAAAAAAATGGGGAATTCATTATTCGATGGGAGGAACAGGAAATATAGTAAAAGCCTTAGAAGCCCTTATGAAGGAAGAAAATATACAAATAATAAAAAATGCTGAAGTTACAGAAGTAATCACGGAAAATAAAGAGGTAAAGTCTGTCAAAATAAATAACTCTAAAATAATAATGACTGATTATGTAATTTGTAATTCAGATCCTCCATCTTTTTATAAAAAATTAGTAAAATCTAAACATAATTATAGTTTTTTATTTAAACAAAAAATGAAAAGAATGGATTATTCAATGGGTTTATTTGTTTACTATTTCGGCTCTAAAAAAAAATACAAACATGTAGCCCATCACACAATATATTTTGGGGAGTCGTACGAAACACATTTAAATAAAATTTTTGAAAAGAAAGTTTTATCAAATGATATTAGTTATTATTTACATCGACCCTCTTCCACAGACTCAAGCATGTCGCCAAATGGCCATGATGCTTTCTATGTTCTTGTACCAGTGCCAAACAATTTATCAAAAATAAACTGGGTTAATGAAGGTGAAAAATTTAAAAATTTAGTGCTCGATAAAATGGATAAATCAGTCCTACCAGGAATTAAAGAAAATGTAGTAAATGATTTTTATCTAACACCTGATTATTTCGAAAAAGATTTGGACACATTACACGGATCAGGTTTTTCAATACAACCTAAGTTTTCACAATCTGCTTATTTTAGATTTCATAATAAATCTGAAATTTTTAATAATTTATATTTTGTAGGTGCAGGAACACATCCTGGTGCTGGAATGCCTGGGGTTCTCTCTTCAGCTAAAGTATTAGATAAATTATTCTAATGAATAATAGCCTATTAAAAAAACATGCTAAGTCTTTTTATTGGGCTAGTTTTTTCTTGTCCAAAAAAACATTTGACAAATGTTCAGCCCTGTATAATTTCTGTAGAACATTAGATGATATAGCAGACAGTAATAATAATTTAGAAATAAAAAAAGAAAATTTTATCAAATTTAAAAAAGATTTTACGAATAAAAACCTTAATAATCCCGTTATAAATGATATGTGGTCTATAATTTATAGTGAGAACATTTCTAAAAAAATTGTAATTGATTTATTTGATGGAGTTGAAACAGATCTAGTGGAAAACGTTAAAATAAACTCAAAAAAAGATCTACTAGTTTATTCCTATAGAGTTGCAGGCACAGTTGGCTTAATGATGTCAAAAATATTAAAGGTTAAAAATAAAGAAGCTCTAAAAGGCGCAATTGATCTTGGTATTGCTATGCAACTTACAAACATAGCAAGGGATGTTTGTGAAGATAAAAATCGTAATCGTGAATATATTAAATCAGATTTTTGTTCGATAAGGGAATTAATCATTGACTCACAAATATTTTATGAAAAATCTTTTAACTCAATAAGCAGTATACCATTGAGATCAAGATTTTCAGTCATTGTAGCAAGACGAGTTTATAGGAAGATTGGTGACTATATTCTACAACAAAAAAACACTATCAATTATAATAAAGCAGGGAAAATATATGTTCCAATATTTGAAAAAATAGTTCAAACTTTTTTATCTATATTTGATTTTGTAAAATTATTATTTGTTAAAGAGTTAAATTACGATAATCATATAAATCATAATATTTTGAATGAGGAAGTGAATATAAATGAAAGAATTTGATTATATAATTATTGGTGGAGGTTGTGCAGGATTATCTTTGGCTTATCAACTTGAAACAAATAATTATCTAAAAGATAAAACATTAGCGATAATCGAACCTCGTAGGGATTATAAAAGAGATAAGACCTGGTCTTTTTGGAGAGTTTATAATCATAATTTTGAAGACTGTGTAATTAAAAGTTGGAACAATTTTACTATAAATACTTCAGAAGGTTCTCATGAATTAGTAAATGAAAGATTTCCATATCAAAGTATTGATAGTGGAAAATTTTATGAGAAAATTAATTCAAAACTTTCTAAAAACACTAATATCAATTTTTTCAAAAGTTTAAATGAGATCAATTCGGAAAATTCTTTAATTTTTAATAGTGTGATTAGAAGTAAACTTGATAAGTCTGAACTATGGCAACATTTTAAAGGAGTTGAAATTGAAACAGCAAAAGATTGTTTTGATTATAGAATTATGAATTTAATGGATTTTAACTGTGATCAAAGAAATGATGTGCATTTTTTTTATACACTCCCTATAGGTAAAAATAAAGCTCTTATTGAAACCACCTGGTTATCAAACCTAGAAGATCTAAGTCTAATGGATTATGATTTGCAATTAGAAAATTATATTAAAAATAATTTAGGTATAAAAAATTATAAAATAAACTTTACCGAGAAAGGAGCTATACCATTATTTCATCCTTCGTTTAAAAATAGTGATAAAGTTATAAATATTGGTACGGCTGGTGGAATGACAAGATTAAGCACAGGATATACTTTTTTAAATATTCAAGAGCACAGCAAATATATTGTTGAAAATATTGATAACGTAGAAAAATTAAAAATTTATAATTTAGGCAAGAAATACCTGTTCTTAGATAAAGTATTTTTAAGAGTTTTAGAGAGATATCCTGAAAAAATGCCAAAGATATTTTTTGATATGTTTAAAACATCTTCAAATACTATTATTAAATTTTTATCCAATAAAAGTAATATTTTCGAGGATATCAATATTATTAGCAAAATGCCCAAAATAATTTTTATAAAAGCATTATTTAACTAATGGAAAGAATAAATTTTAATCATTCGGTTATATTTTTCAATTTTTGTATATTGATAAGTCCAATTTATATTATACTTAATATTGAACCAATAATACTTTGTTTATTTTTGATTTTAATTCTTGGGATTTCGCACGGAGCATTGGATAATATTAAGGGGAAAAAACTTTTTAATTTATTTGGATTTAAATCGATAGTTCACTTTTATCTTATCTATATATTAATTTCCTTTTTAATAGTAATTTGCTGGTTAGTATTCCCAAATACTGTTTTATTTTTGTTTTTGATTGTTGCATCTTATCATTTTGGTAAAGAAGATACGGTATTTTCTTTTAAGAAAAAATTTTTAATATCTGAATGTTTATTTTTTTTAAAAGGATCTTCAGTAATCATAACTCCGTTATTGTTGCAAAGGATCGAAACAAATGAGATATTTAGAATATTGAATTTTAATGTATTTGAGTCTTCAATTTTTAGTGATCAATTTTTAATACTATCATTGTGTTTAAGTTTTTTATCATCCCTTTACCTTTCAAGTCATAAAAACGCTAGCTTGAAAGGAATTATGATTATGGATTTTTTTTCAATAATTATACTAAATCTTTTCTTGTCACCTATATTAGCATTTACTCTTTACTTTTGTTTTCTTCATTCAATTAGGCATTCGATTTCGCTTATTTTTGAGCTTGATAAATCTTTCAATGTAGGATTTAAAAAGTTCATTTACAAAGCAATTCCCTTGACTATTGTTACTGGAATAGCTTTTTTAATCACTATATTTTTTCTAAACAATGTTTATGAGCTCAATGAGGCTATTTACAAGGTCATTTTTATTGGTTTGGCGTCACTTACTTTTCCGCATATATTGCTAGAATATCTTTTAGAAAAAAATGAAAAACGAACTTAAAATTTATTTAGCTTCTCCAAGAGGATTTTGTGCTGGTGTAAAAAGAGCTATAGAAATTGTTGAAAAGTCAATTTATAAATATGGATCTCCAGTTTATGTAAGGCACGAAATAGTTCATAATAAACAAGTTGTTGAGGAATTGAAAAACAAAGGTGCAATTTTTGTCGACGAACTGTCTGATGTAAAAGATAGTAGTAGGCCTGTAATTTTTTCTGCTCATGGCGTTCCAAAGTCAGTTCCGGAAGAAGCAAAATTAAAAAATTTGTCTTATGTCGATGCCACGTGTCCTCTTGTTTCAAAAGTTCATAGGGAATCAGAGCAGTTAAATAAAAACGGTTTTCAAATTTTACTTATAGGACATAAGAATCATCCCGAGGTAATTGGAACAATGGGTCAACTTCCTGATGGATCAATAAAATTAATTGAGACAAAAGATGATGTAGAAGCTCTTGAAATGAAAAATTTTAAAAAACCTTTAGCATATATTACTCAAACAACGTTATCGGTCGATGATACTGCAGAAATAATTGATTATCTTAAGAAAAAATTTCCTAAAATTAAAGGCCCTATCAAAGAGGATATTTGTTATGCAACAACAAATAGACAATCAGCTGTGAAGCAAATAGCCTCCAAATGCGATATGTTTTTTGTAGTAGGAAGTAGAAATTCATCTAATTCAGTTAGGTTAGTTGAAGTTGCAAGAAAAGCAGGATGTAAGAATTCTCAATTAATGCACTCTGAAAAAGAGATACCTTTTGATCAAATAGACAATTCTAAGACTATAGGGATTTCATCAGGGGCATCGGCTCCAGAAAATTTAGTTCAAACTTTGATTAATAATATTAAAAGAGATAGAAAAGTTACCATAGAAGAAATTGTAGTAGCCGAAGAAAAAGTAATTTTTAAACTACCAAAAGAGCTTAACTGATGGCTGTATACACAAAGTTTAATGAAAAAAAAATACAAGAAATTCTATCAAATTATAATTTAGGCAATTTAAATAATTTTAAAGAAATTGAAGAAGGTATAGAAAATACAAATTATTTTTTATCTGTAAACAATAAGAAGTTTATTCTTACAGTTTATGAAAAAAGAGTGAAATCAGAAGATTTGCCTTTTTTTTCTAGTCTTATGTCTTCATTGAATAGAGCTGGTTTTAAGTGTCCCACTCCACTTATTAATAAGCAAAACGCAACGATTACAGATTATGAAGGTAAAAAGTTAATGATAGTCTCTTTTCTCGAGGGAAAAGCTAAACAAAATTTATCACCTCAAAACTGTAGGTCTGTTGGAATAGAAGTCGCAAAGATGCATCAAATTACAAAAGATTTTAAATTAAAAAGGCAAAATGATCTTTCAGTAAAATCTTGGAGAGGTTTATTTGAGTCGGTAAAAGACAAATGCTCGGAAATACACAATGATCTTCCAAAATTAATAGAGGAAAATTTAAAAGACGTTGAAAATAGCTGGCCAAAAAATTTACCTAGTGGAATAATTCACGCTGATCTTTTTCATGATAATATATTTTTTATTCAAGACAAGTTCAGTGGAGTAATTGATTTTTATTTTTCTTGTGAAGATTTTTTTGCATTTGAAATAGCTATTTGTTTTAATGCACTTTGTTTTGACGGTGTTAAGGACAACTTAAGTTTTAATGTTACAAAGGCTAAAAATTTTATAGATGGTTATTCATCAGTAAGAAAACTTACAAAAGAAGAAAAAAATAGTATTAAAGTATTATCTCAAGGTGCGGCATTGCGATTTTTACTTACAAGAGTATTTGATGCGCTTAATACAGTAGAAGGCGCAATTGTAAAAATAAAAGATCCAATTGAATATTTGAAAAGATTAGAATTCCATAAAAATTCAAAGGATTATGAAGATTATTTTTTTTAATGAAGTTTAAAATTTACACCGATGGTGCGTGCTCAGGAAATCCTGGAAAAGGGGGTTGGGCAGCAGTTATTTTAGAGGGCAGTAATCAGTCTAATCTATCTGGAAGTGAAAATAACACAACAAATAATAGAATGGAATTAATGGCACCTATAATGGCTTTAAAAAAAATTAAAAGAAAATCAGAAATAACAATTTATACAGACTCAAGGTATGTCAAAGATGGGATTACTGATTGGATAAAAAAATGGAAATTAAATAATTGGAAAAATGCCAGTAAGAAACCAGTTAAAAATAAAGATCTTTGGATTAAATTAGACAATTCGTGTCAAAAACATGTAGTTAGTTGGAAATGGGTAAAAGCTCATGCAGGAAATAGCATGAATAACTTAGCAGACAAGTTAGCAGTTTTAAAAACTAGATAGTATTTAAAAAACTTTCAGCAGAAGAAAGTTCACAAGTTGCTGTTTCTTTTTCTTCCTCTATTTTTTTTACAATACTATCCTCAACAAGCATTGTGTACCTGTTAGATCTTAAGCCTAATCCTTTAGCAGATTTATCGACTTCAGCTCCTATGGACTTAGTAAATTTTAAAAAAGGGTCACCTACCATTAAGATCTTATTATTCGTATTTTGATTTTCACCCCAAGCTTTCATTACATTAGGATCATTTACTGCAATACAAATTAATTTTGTAATTCCTTTTTTTAAGGCTAAATTATAGTTTTTTACGTATCCGGGCAAATGAAGTGCAGAGCATGTTTTGGTAAAAGCTCCAGGCATACCTAAGATTAATGTTTTATTATTTTTACATAGCTCTAAAATGTTAATTTGCTTTACATTATTATTTTGATCTAAGAAAAACAATTCTGCGTGAGGCAATTTATCTCCAACTTTTATTTTCATTATATTTTATTTAGCACGTAGTTTTTTATATCTTCTAGCTTATTATCAATTATATCAAATTTTTCAACTTTCTTAGATAAGGTTGAAAACTGTTTTGGAGGTTCTACATTAATTCCAATAGCTAATTTTATTGTTTCTAAAAATTTATAAGGATGCGCAGTGCCTAAGATTATAGTTTTTGATTTATTTTTAACTTTATAGGATGCTCCTACAGCTGTAGCCGTATGTGGATCTAAAACGAATCCATAATTAATAAAAAAGTCTTTAATTATTCTTATTGTTTCAGTATCATTAATTTTTTCTGCAGAAAAGTTTTGTTTAATTTTTTTTAATTCAAGATCTCCAAGTTTAAAATATCCATTATCATTTAAATTATTCATTGAGCTTGTAACTTTTTGGTCGTCACAATTTAAAATATCGAATAATAATCTCTCAAAATTACTTGCAACCTGGATGTCCATACTAGGAGACAATGAGGGTTTAACTATTGCTGGTCTGTATTCTCCAGAATTTATAACTCTACATAATATATCGTTCTCATTTGTTGCAACTATTAATTTATCTATAGGTAACCCCATTTTTTTTGCAATGTAGCCTGCATACACGTCTCCAAAATTGCCAGTTGGAACAGAAAAATTTACTTTTGTAGAAAATTTAAAGTAGGCATAAAAATAATAAACTATTTGACAGACTATTCTTGCCCAATTTATTGAATTTACTCCAGACATATTAATTTTTTCTCTAAACTGTTCATCATTAAACATTTTTTTTACAATGCTTTGACAATCATCAAAATTTCCTTTTACTGCAATATTATAAATATTACTTGACTCACAAGTAGTCATTATTTTTCTTTGGATAGCTGAAATCTTTTCGTGTGGATGCAACACAAAAAGATTTATATTTTTTTTTTCTTTTAGTGCAGCAATAGCTGCAGATCCTGTATCGCCAGAGGTTGCAACAACAATATTTATTTTTTTTTTATTTAAGTCTAATTCCTCATACATTAATCCTATTACCTGCAATGCAATGTCTTTGAATGCCAAAGTTGGTCCATGATACAACTCAAGTAAATTGATATTGTCAATTTTTTTAATTTCAACTACTTCTTTAGTATTAAAACTAGAATAAGCTTTATTTAGTATTAATTTAATTTTTTTTTTATCTAAAATCGGTGTACAAAACTTAGATATAATTTCAGTGCCTAAATCTATATAATTAAGTTTGCTTAATTCTGTTAACTCTTGTTCACTAAATTTGTAAATTTCTTTTGGTAAAAAAAGACCTCCATCAGGTGCTAGACCCCTTAAAAAAATATTTCCAAAGTTTAAGTTTAACGATTTATTTCTGGTACTTAAATAATTCATTGTTTTTTTCTAAAATATAAAAAATAAATTA
>NHHO02000026.1:3457-14892 GCA_002171035.2 Candidatus Pelagibacter sp. TMED165 | reverse complement strand
ATATTGCAAAGAGTGAAAATAGCTCTTTTGTAGTTTTAAAAGTAAACAATCAATTAATAACAAACATAGATATACAAAATGAAAAAAATTATCTACTCGCAATTAATCAAAATCTTGAATCTTTAGATGACAAAAAGTTATATGAGATTGCCAAAGCTTCTATTATTAGAGAAAAAATTAAAAAAAACGAACTTAAAAAATATTTTAATATAGATATTTATACAAAATACATTGATAATATTTTAGAAGACTTTTATACGAAATTAAATTTTGAAAATATAGAAAGTTTAGAAAATTATCTTTTAAGTAAAAACCTTCAAATAGATACAGTAAAAAATAAATTAAATATAGAGGCTTTATGGAATGAGCTAATATACAAAAGATATAATAAACAAGTAGAAATAGACAAAGAAAAACTAAGAAAAAAAATTAAAGAACAAAAATACAAAAAAGAATCAGAATTATTTTTTGTATCTGAGATTATTTTTTCAGCAAATAATAAATCTGAAATAGAAAATAAATACAAAGAAATATTAGAAAGTATTAATGAAATTGGTTTCAAAAACACTGCAAATATATATAGTATATCTAATACAGCTAAATTCGGAGGAGAAGTTGGTTGGGTAAATAAATCTAGAATGTCTGACAACATTTCTGTTAAACTTGAAAATATTAAGATAGGTGGAATTACTGATTTAATAAAAGTGCCAAACGGTTTTCTTATTATTAAAGTTTTGGACAAAAAAATGGAAACAATTGAACAAAATGAAGAAGAAGATTTAAAACAATTAATAATTTATGAAAGAGATAGACAATTAAATGAATTTTCTTCAATATATTTTCAAAAAATCAAAAAAAGTTCTTTAATAAATGAAAAATAGTCCAATTTTAATTGTAGCAGGAGAGCCTTATAGTATTTTCATAGAAATTTTTTTAAAAGCATTTAATAAAATTAAAGTTAAAAAGAAGATTATCCTTATTGTTTCTAAAAAGTTATTTATCAAACAAATGAAAAAGTTAAATTTTAAATATCAAATTAATTTGCTTGATAATAAGAATTTGAATTTAAAGAATTTGAGTAAAACTAAAATTAATATTATTAACATTAATTTTAATTTTAAAAAAACATTTGATACAATAAGTAACAGATCTAATTCATATATTGAGGAATCTTTTGATACTGCCTTAAAATTGATGAAAACAAAAAAATTTAAAGGACTAATAAATGGTCCAATATCTAAAAGGAATTTTTTAAGAAATAAATCATTAGGTATTACCGAATATTTGGCTAATAAAACAAATAGAAATAACAAAGTTTCAATGTTGATTTATAATAAAAAATTGTCTGTTTGTCCTATTACCACTCATTTACCTCTAAAAAATGTTTACAAAAAAATAACAAAAAAAAATATCAATTATCAAATTAAATTAATTCACAATTTTTATAAAAGAAAAATGAAAATAAATCCAAAAATTGCTATCACAGGGCTTAATCCTCACTGTGAAAGCAATTACAATTCCAGTGAAGAAGACAAAATTATAAAACCGGTCATTAAAAGTTTAAAAAAAAGAAAATATAACGTGAAGGGCCCTTTTTCTGCAGATACTATTTTTATGAATGAAAATTCAAAAAGTTATGATGTAATTGTTGGAATGTATCACGATCAAGTTTTAACTCCTGCAAAGACTTTATTCGGTTTCAATTCTATAAATATCACGTTAGGATTACCTTTTATCAGAATTTCACCAGACCATGGGCCAAATAATGCTATGATTGGAAAGAATAAATCTAATCCTCAAAGTTTAATTGAAGCTTTAAAATTTTTAAACAATTAAGTGAAGATAAAAGCTAAAAAAAGTTTAGGTCAAAACTTCTTAATTGATAGAAATATTCTTAATAAAATTGTTGATACTGTTGAAATTCAAGATAAAGAAATTTTAGAAATAGGACCAGGAAGTGGAAATTTAACAGCTTACATTATAAAAAAAAATCCTAAAAAGATCTATGTTATTGAAAAAGATAACGATCTATCAAAACTTTTAAAAGATAAATTTGATAATAAAATCAATATTATTAATGATGATGTTTTAAATATAGATGAAAACAAAATTTCTAAAAATGAGCTTACAGTATTTGGTAATCTTCCNTATAATATTTCNACAGANNTANTCTCAAANTGGATANTNAATNTTGATAAAAACTACTTTTGGTTTNCANNNCTTAATTTTAATGTTTCAAAAAGAAGTTGCTGATCGAATCATTTCAAAAACAAATCAGTCAAAGTATGGGAGATTATCTATCCTATCCAACTGGAAATTAAATATAAAAAAGATAATTGATATTAAACCTGAAAGCTTTTATCCCAAACCAAAAATAGATAGNACTTTATTACTTTTTACTCCTAAAAAAGAGTTCTTTAATTTAAAAGACTCTAAAAATTTGGAAA
Organism: Candidatus Pelagibacter sp. TMED165; assembly: GCA_002171035.2. The sequence continues at coordinate 12,445 of NHHO02000026.1, read as the reverse complement.
TGATCACTAGAGTTTTTTTTAGTAAAAGAAGAAAAATGCTTAAAAAGTCTTTCAATCAAGTTTTTAAAGATACAAAAAAAGTTTCAGAAAAATTTGATATTGACTTAAATTTAAGGCCGCAAAATCTTAGTCCTGAAACATATTATAGGCTTGCAAAAGAGTTAGAAGATTTATGATGTTAACTTAGAAATATGTTTTCTAATATACTCTTTATCATAATCTTTCGAACCATTATCAATTTCTGCTTCAATTAAATTATTAATTTTTTTATAGCAATCATTAAGATTATCGTTAATTATTACATAATCATAATTAATCCAGTGTAAAACATCTCTGGTAAATTCTTTCATTCTTTCCTCTGCTATCAATTTATCTTTCATATCTCTATTAGATAATCTTTCAAACAAAACTTCTTTGCTTGGGGGTAGTATAAAAAAAGTGATTAGCTTATAGTTTAATTTCTTATTCTTAATTTGATCTGCCCCTTGCCAATCAATATCAAAAATCACATTTTCTCCCCTTTCCAACTTTTCAATTACGGGTGATCTAGTAGTTCCATAAAGATGATTAAAAACTCTTGCATATTCTAAAAATTCCTCNTTTTTTATTAATCCTTGAAATTTTTCATCACTAACAAAATAATAATCTTTGTTGGGAATTTCACTTGGTCTAGGTTTTCTAGTAGTGTGAGATATCGAAATATGAAATTTTTTGTCTTTAGATAAAAGTTTTACTAAGGTTGTTTTGCCTGCCCCAGATGGGGATGATAATATTACCATTATCCCATCTTTTTTTACAGACATTGCTTTTTTTAATTAGCTTTACCTTCAATAAATTTAATTGCNTCACCAACAGTTAAAATTTTCTCTGCCTGACTATCTGAAATTTCTGATCCAAACTCTTCTTCAAACGCCATTACTAATTCAACTGTGTCTAAACTATCAGCACCAAGATCATCTATAAAACTTGAGTCATCTTGAACCTTTGCTTCATCAATACCTAGATGGTCTGCTACAATTTTTTTAACCTTACTTGAAATATCTTCTGACATAATGTTCCTTTTTGTTATAATTTCTTAATAGATTAAAAAGTAGTTTTGTCAACCCAAATACATGCCTCCATTAACATGNAGTGTTTCACCATTAATATAGTCTGATTGATGAGAACTTAAGAAAATCACAGCATTAGCTATATCTTCTGGTTTGCCTAATCTATTCGATGGAATCTTTGCTATGATAGTTTCCTTAAATTTTTCGTCAATTTGATCTGTCATAGCGGTAGAAATAAATCCTGGAGATATACAGTTAACATTTATATTTTTTTTTGCATATTCAATTGCAAGACTTTTAGACATCGCAACTATTCCTGCTTTAGATGCAGTATAATTTGCTTGCCCAANATTACCAGTATGTCCAACAACTGATGTTATATTAATAATCTTGCCTGATTTATTCTTAAGCATTTTTTTTATTGCAAACTTACTCATTAAAAATGTTGATGTTAAATTTATATCTATAACCTTAGTCCATTCATCTAAACTCATTCTTATGGTAAGATTATCTTTAGTAATTCCGGCGTTGTTTACTAAACAATCAAGTGACCCGCCCAATTGTTCGGTAGCATTATTAATAAATTCTTCAATTTTTTCATGTTGGGATATATCAAATTGTAGTATCTTAACACTTTCAAAGCTCTTTTTTAATTTATCTAATTTTTCAATTTTTGTTCCAGTGGCTAAAACATTTGCACCTTCATTATGCAATTTTTCAATAATTGCGCCACCTATACCTCCAGAGGCTCCTGTGACGATAATATTTTTATTTTTTAAATTACTCATTAAAATTAATTAACTTTATATCTTCTTCAGTATTTATTGCACTAACTTTAATAGTTCTATCAATTCTCTTTATCAAGCCAGACAAAACCTTGCCAGGTCCTATTTCTATAAATTCTTTTANTCCTTTATNAATCATAAATAATACACTTTCTCTCCAACGAACTCTACTTTCAATTTGTTTAACGAGCAAATCTTTTAATTCTTTAACATCTGATATTTCTTTACCAGTAACATTTGAAATTAATATATTTTTAGGTTCTTCAAAATGTAATTTTGAAATTTCACTGTTCATTATCATTGTTGCCTCGTTCATAAGCTTACAATGAAAAGGAGCNCTAACGGGTAATTTCATNTTTTTAATATTTTGAGATTTCAAATCAATNATCATCTTATCTAGATCATCAATTTTACCACTTAAAACTATTTGTCCTNCTGAGTTATCATTAGCAATAAAGCATTCATATCTTTTTTTATTTTCTTCAATAATATTTTCAATAACATTAATTTCAGAGCCTAAAACTGCAACCATTCCCCCAACTCCTTTTGGAACTGAGGTTTGCATTGCCTTCCCTCTTATCTTTAATATTTTAAGAGTATCAGAAAAGGATAAAGAATTAGCTAAAGCTAAGGCTGTATATTCTCCTAAAGAATGCCCAGCAAAAAAATTTGCTTTACTCAAATCTTTATTAAATTCATTTTTAATAAGATTATAAATAGAATAGCTTAATAAAAAAATTGCCGGTTGAGTATTTTCTGTTAAATCTAATTCTTCTTTTGGACCTTCAAGAATTAATTTAGAAATTGAAAAATCAAGTATTTCATCAGCCTCTTTATACAATTTTTTAACTAAATCATATTTATCATATAAATCTTTACCCATTCCTACCATTTGGGNGCCTTGACCTGGAAAAATAACAGAAAACATTTAATTATCTAAATTTTATTATCGTTTTAGGTGTTGTAATTAAAGAATTATAATAGTATATCCTCATTTTTTATTAAAGAACAAATATGAATTTATACGAACATACAATTGTAGCAAGACAAGATACAAGTAATGCTCAAATTAAACAATTAACTGAAAAATATTCAAAAATAGTTGAAAAAAACAAAGGNGAAATAGTACAAACCGAAGAATGGGGTTTATTGAACTTAGCATATATTATAAAAAAGAACAGAAAAGGGAGTTTTATACACTTCAAAATCAAAGGCCCAGAAAAAATTATTGAAGAATTAAAAAAAAACGAAGTTATAGATAAAAATCTTTTAAGATATATGACAGTAAAAGTTAAAAAATTTGATTTAGAAGCAAAGTANTTTTCTAAAAAAGATGATAATGAAAAAAAAGAATATAAGAGATAATAAATATTAAAATGCCATCAAAAAAAAGAACAAACAATAAAAAAGGTAAACAAAGTAATTTTGCAAAATTAAGTATATTTCAACCTAATAAATATAAATTTAAAAAAGCTTGTCCTTTGTCTGTAAAAGGAGCTCCGGTAATAGATTATAAGAATATTAAATTGCTCAAAAAATACATATCTGAAAATGGAAAAATTTTACCTTCAAGAATTACTAATGTATGTCAAAAAAAACAGCGTGAACTATCTGTTTCTATTAAAAGGGCTAGAAATTTAGCATTGCTTTAAATGAAAGTTATACTTTTAGAAAATATAAGAACAATTGGATCCATTGGAGAAATAATAGATGTAAAAAGAGGTTTTGCTAGAAATTATTTAATTTCAAATAAAAAAGCTCTTTACGCATCAAAAGAAAACATCGCTGAGGTTGAAAAAATTAAAACAGAACTTGGTAAAAAAGATGCTGCAAGAAAAAAAGAAGCTCAGAAAATTTCTGAAAAAATCAATGGTAAGCAATACTCTGTTAAAAAATTAAGTACTGAAAATAAAGAGCTTTACGGTTCAGTTAAGCCCACGGAAATTGCAAAGTTGATACAAGAAAATGATAAGNTAGATATCAAGCCTTCAATGATACAACCATTAAAAGAAATTAAATCACTTGGTAAATTTAAAGTGAGAGTAATTTTGCACTCAGAGATAGATTCTGAAATTTCAATAAATGTAGTTTCGGCAGAAACAATTCAATAATTATACAATTTTTTCCCCAGGAATTTTTTTTGATTTTTTTTAAAAAATTTTGATAATAAGTTCAGTTATGGAAAATAATCTAAGTATTGTAAAAGATACATTTAAAGAACTTCCAAATAATATAGAAGCTGAACAATCTGTAATTGGATCTATATTGGTATCAAATGAAATTTTTGATGAGATAAATACAATTATCTCAAGTATAAATTTTTATGATCCAATGCATCAAAAAATTTTTTCTGCAATAGAAAATCTTGTTTACAAAGGAATGTTAGCTAATCCGATTACATTAAAAAATTATTTTGAAAACGAAAAAGATGAATTAAATGTACCTGAATACTTAGTTAAAATTACAAAATTTTCTACTTCTTCAAGACAAACGATAGAATATTCAAGAATAATTTATGATATGTTTGTGAGAAGAGAGTTAATAAAAATTTCAGAAAATACTATTGATGCTGCTAAAATTAATGATTTAAGTTCTAATGGTCAAAATATTATTGAAAACTCAGAAAGGTTGTTGTTTGACCTTGCTGAAAAAGGATCTTTTAATTCTGCTTTAGTAAAATTCGATGAAGCAATGAATCAAACCATAGAAATGGCATCTGCAGCTTATAAAAATGAAGAAGGAATAGTGGGTGTTCCAACTGGACTTACTGATTTAGATGACAGACTTGGAGGACTGCATGACTCAGATCTAATTATAATTGCTGGTCGGCCATCAATGGGAAAAACTGCTTTAGCAACTAACATTGCCTTTTATGCTGCACAAAAATTATTAGAAAAAGGCAAGAAATCTTCAGTTGCTTTTTTTTCACTGGAAATGTCATCAGAACAATTATCAACAAGAATTTTAGCAGAACAATCTAGAATTAAATCGAATGATATAAGAAGAGGAAAAATTTCAGATGAACAATTCGACAAATTTATAGAAACTTCAAAAAATATTTCAGAACTTCCTTTGTATATAGATGAAACTCCTGCAATAAGTATCGCTGCTATGAGTAATAGAGCTAGACGTATTAAAAGATTGTATGGATTAAGTATGATTGTTGTAGACTATATTCAATTAATGACTGGTTCAATTAACAATAGAGATGGTAGAGTTCAAGAAATATCACAAATTACGCAAGGACTTAAAGCAATCGCAAAAGAGCTCAAAGTACCTGTTGTAGCTCTATCACAATTATCCAGAGCAGTAGAACAAAGAGACGATCATAAGCCTCAACTCTCTGACTTAAGAGAGTCAGGATCTATAGAGCAAGATGCAGATGTTGTTATGTTTGTTTATAGAGCTTCTTATTATTTACAAAGAAAAGAACCCCAAGTTGCAACTGTAGAACATGCTGAATGGCAAGCGAAAATGAATGAAGTAGCACATTTAGCTCAAATTATCATTGCAAAACAAAGGCATGGTCCTGTAGGAAATATTGACCTAGAATTTGAAGAAATGTTTACAAAATTCAAAGATTTACAAAAATAAAAAGATACTCAAACTATTAAATTTCCAATATATAATAGTATTAAATGAAGTCTCACCTATATCACAATACTATTTTAAAAAATCCTAAATCAGTTTTTTTAATTCTTATAATTGCCCTATTAAGTTTTGGATATTTTTCTAAAGATTTTAGATTAGATGCCTCATCAGATACACTTTTAATCGAGGGTGATCCAGACCTTCAATACTTAAGAGAAGTGACTAATAGGTACGGCTCTAAAGACTTTCTTGTACTCACTTATACTCCAGAGAAAAAAATGATAAGTGATTCTTCTATAAATAATTTATTAAGCTTAAAATATAAAATTCAAAGTTTGGAATGGGTACATAACGTTGTTACTCTTCTTGACATTCCATTATTAGACAATTCTGACGATCCACTTCAAGAAAGACTAGAAAACTTTGCTACTTTAAAAGATGAAGGTGTCGATAAAGAAAGAGGTTTTAAAGAAATCTTAAATAGTCCTGTATTTAGAAATTTTGTAATTAGTGAGGATGGAAATACAAGTGGAATTATAGTTTATCTTAAGAAAAATAAAGAATTAGAAAATATTGATGATAAATCCAAAAAAGAAATAGAAGACTATAAAGATTTTTTAAAGAAAAAAAATCATCAAAATATTCTTGAGATTAGAGAAATTATAGAAAGTTATGAAGATATTGGAAAAATATATTTAGGTGGAATACCTATGATAGCAGATGATATGATGACATTCATTAAAAGTGATATAATTGTTTTTGGTTTGGGAGTTTTAATATTTATAATAACTACATTATGGTTTGTTTTTAAAAAATTAATTTGGATAATAGTACCAATAAGTAGTTGTTTTTTTTTCAGTTTTAATTATGACTGGCCTTCTTGGTCTAATTGGTTGGAAAGTAACCGTAATATCTTCAAACTTTATTGCTCTAATGTTAATTTTAACTATGGCAATGAATATTCATATGAGTACTCGATTTTTACAATTAAAGAACAGTTTTCCAAATTTAAAAAATTTAGAAATAATTTCCATGACCACCAACAAAATGTTTTGGCCAATACTTTATACGGTACTAACAACTATATGTGCATTTCTTTCATTAATATTTAGTGAAATAAAACCAATAATTGATTTCGGATGGATGATGACTTTTGGGCTAATAACTTCTTTTACAATTACATTCACTTTACTACCAACTTTATTAAATTTTGTTTCAGATAATAAAATCAAAATTGAAGAAGAAAATGAGTCTAAAATAACATCTTTTTTCAGTGAAATCTCAATAAATAATAAAAACATAATTTTTACTTTAACTGGATTGATTATAATTTTAAGTGTGGTTGGTATTAGTCGTCTTGAGGTAGAAAATAGTTTTATAAATTACTTTAATAAAAAAACAGAAATATATAAAGGCATGAAACTTATAGATGAAAAATTAGGTGGAACAACTCCTTTGGAAGTAATTTTAAAATTTCCTGATAAAGATAAGGCAGATAAAGTTCAGGATGATGAATTTGAGGATTGGGAAGATGAAGAAAATCAAAATGATGAAAAATATTGGTTTACTAAAGATAAAGTAGATAGAATCGAAGCTGTTCATAATTATTTGGACAGTTTACCTGCTGTAGGAAAAGTTTTATCCTTTAGCTCAATAATAGAAGTTGCTACTCAATTAAATAATAATAAACCACTAGGGACTTTAGAAATGGGTGTTTTGTATTCAAAAATACCAGATAATATCAAAAAAGAAATTATCGATCCTTACATATCAATTAAAGATAATGAAGCTAGAGTAAGTCTAAGAATTATCGACTCTCAAGAGGGTTTAAGAAGAAACGATTTGATTAATCAAATTAATTATGATCTTAAAAATAAATTAAACCTTGATAAAGATGAATTTAAATTAGCTGGTGTTTTAATCCTTTTTAACAACTTACTACAAAGCTTATTTAAATCTCAAATACTTACATTAGGATTGGTTATGATAGGTATATTTGCAATGTTTTTAATTTTATTTAAAAATATCAAATTATCATTAATTGGTGTTGTGCCAAACTTTATAGCTGCTTTTTTTATTTTAGGAATAATTGGTTTACTAGGTATACCACTAGATATGATGACTATAACTATAGCAGCAATTACCATAGGTATAGCAGTGGATAATAGTATTCATTATATTTATCGATTCAAGGAGGAGTTCAATAAAAACGGGGATTACAACAAAACATTAAAACTTTGTCATTCAACGGTTGGAGTGGCTATTTTAAATACTTCGATAACTATAGTTTTTGGTTTCTCAATTTTGGTTCTTTCTAAATTTATACCAACTATTTATTTTGGAGTATTTACAGGTATAGCAATGTTATTGGCTATGATTTCCGTATTAACCCTACTTCCCTCTTTAATATTAATCAATAAACCTTTTGGAAAATAAGTTTCAGAATGCTGGATATTCTTAAAGATTTTTATGAAATTATTTCAATTATAGATCTTATATGTTTATTAATCACGATACTTTCGGTTTTAAAATGTTATAGAAAAGGCTTTGTTTTAAGTATACTTGCTGCCTCAAAGTGGATTTTAGCTTACATTGTAACTTTAATCTTTTTTCCAAAAATCAAACCTTATTTCAGTGATATAATTGATAGTGAATATGTATTGGATATTGTTCTTGGACTTTCAATATTTGTTTTAGTTATTTTTATAATTTTGATGATTAATAAAGGTATTGGTGCTGCAATTAAATATTCTGGAATAGGAAGACTCGACTATATATTTGGATTCTTTTTTGGTTTTATTAGAGCTTATGTAATATGTATTATCGTCTTTTCAGTTGTAAATATCATCTATAATTATAATAAATGGCCTATAAATACAGACAAATCATTCACCTTCACATATTTGAAAAAAGGTAGTAATTATCTTATTAAAGAATTCCCAAATGAAAAAAAATATAAAGATTCTAAACAAAAAATTGAAGAATTATAACCCTAAACTTAATGAAGAATGTGGAGTGTTTGGAGTTAGTGATAATAAAGATGCTGCAGCATTAACGGCTCTTGGATTGCATGCTTTACAACATAGAGGACAGGAAGGATGTGGTATAGTATCTTTTGACGGACAAAAATATTATTCTGAAAAAAGATTTGGTTTAGTAGGAGACAACTTTAATAAAGAAAAAGTTCTTAAAAGTTTAAATGGAAATTTTGCTATAGGACATAATAGATATAGTACAACTGGAGAGAACACTCTAAGAAATATACAACCATTTTTTGCAGATACTAATGCTGGTGGTATTGCAATTGCACACAATGGAAATTTAACTAATTCAATAACTTTAAGAGATAAATTGGTAGAGGATGGGGCAATTTTTTATTCTACCTCTGATACAGAAACAATTATTCAACTAATTGCTAAATCAAAAAGAAATAAGACTATAGACAAGATAATTGATGCAATTTTTCAAATTCAAGGTGGTTATGCACTAGTCATGCTTCATCAAAATACTTTAATNGGNGTNAGNGANCCTTATGGNATTAGACCTNTNNTAATTGGTAAANT
>NHHO02000026.1:0-3452 GCA_002171035.2 Candidatus Pelagibacter sp. TMED165 | reverse complement strand
ANAGTTATGTNNTNGCNTCTGAAACTTGTGCNNTNGATATNATTGGTGCNAAATNTNTAAGAGANGTNGAAAATGGNGAAATAGTTTTAATTGAAAATAATGAATTAAAAAGTTTTAAACCATTTCCANTAAGAAAAGTTAGACCGTGTGTGTTTGAATATATTTATTTTTCAAGACCAGATAGTCTATTAAATGGAAAATCAGCTTATGAATATAGAAAAAATTTAGGAAAAGANCTTGCAAAAGAAAATAAAGTTGACGCAGATATAATAGTTCCTGTTCCAGATTCTGGAAATGCAGCTGCTCTTGGATTTGCACAATTTTTAGGCAAAAGTTTTGAACTAGGTCTAATTAGAAATCATTACGTTGGAAGAACATTTATTGAACCTAGTCAAAAAATAAGAAGCTTAGGAGTAAAACTTAAATTAAATGCTAACCAATCGTCAATTAAAGATAAGAAAATTATTTTAGTGGACGATTCATTGGTAAGAGGAACTACATCTCATAAAATTGTAAAAATGCTTTATGATGCAGGAGCAAAAGAGGTTCATGTAAGAATAGCTTGTCCTGAAATTAGATTTCCAGATTTCTATGGTGTGGACACTCCTACAAAAAAAGAACTTTTGGCAGCTAACAAATCTAATAAAGAAATATGTGAGTATATTGGAGCAAAATCTTTGGATTTTTTATCTATAGAAGGAATGTACAGAGCTATAGGTTTTGAAAAAAGAAATGATACTTATCCTCAATTAACAGACCATTATTTTACAGGTGATTATCCAGTCAAACCTATTGATGAATTGGGAGATGATAAAATTACTCAATTATCTTTGTTAAGTACATCCTCAAGTAATTAAAATGAGTACAGTAAAATTTACCCAAATGAAAAATGGATCAAAAGAAGATTACTTATTATTAGATAAATATGAACAAGAATATATTAATAGAACCGCTGATAGAATATTAAAGTTTATGAGTGGCCTCAACTCAACTCTTGAAGGTTATAAAATTAGNCGCCTTGAACATTCACTTCAAACCGCAACTAGAGCTTTTAATGATAAAGCTAGTGAAGAGATGATAGTTGCAGCTTTATTACATGATATCGGTGATGAACTTGCTCCATTAAATCATTCTGAATACGCAGCTTCAGTTTTAAAACCGTATGTTTCAAAAAAAACTCATTGGATAATCCAAAAACATGGTGAATTTCAAAATTATTATTATGCACATCATCTAGGTAATGATAGAAATTTAAGAGATAAATATAAAAATCATGAATTTTATCAAGATACTTTATCTTTTTGTGAAAATTGGGATCAGGCTTCTTTTGATCCAAATTATAAATCTTTAAAACTTAAAGATTTTGAACCAATGGTAAAAAGAATATTTTCTAGAAAACCATATAAAAATTAATAATTTTAAAATTCTTTGAAAGGTCTAAAAGCTTGAATAATTTAACTGATCAACAAAAAGGGTCTTTATTAGCATTTATTGCTGTAATGTTTATTACTCCAGACTCTTTATTTATAAGACTTTCTAATGTTGGTACTTGGGGTTTAGTTTTTTATAGAGGTATAATTCCATTTTTAACAGTATTTCTAGGAATGCTCATTATTTATAAAATGAGTTTTTTTAAAATACTTTTCTCAAGTGGCTATCATGGTCTTATTTACATTGGAACTTTTACAATAACTAATATTACTTTTGTCGTTTCTATTCAAAATACAAATGTAGCTAATACTTTAGTAATGATAGCAATGGCACCAATGTTATCAGCAATCCTAGGAGCATTATTTTTAAAAGAAATTCCTGATAAAAAGACTTGGTTTGCTATATTTATTACTTTTGTTGCNGCTCTTTATATTTTTTATGACTCATTAAAAATAGGTAATATTTTAGGAGATATTTTGGGTTTGGTTACNGCATTAGGTTTAGCTATAGGGGCTGTAACTATAAGATCAGCTAAATCAAAAAACTTGGTGCCAGCAGCTGTAGTTGGTAAGTTACTTGTTGCTATATTCGCATTATTTTTTGTCCAAAGCTTTGCTTTGGTTGAAAAAGATCTCATTATAGTGCCCTTGATGTGTATCTTATGTGTAGCAATCCCTTTTGTTTTAGTCACTATAGCACCTAGATTTATACCGGCTGCTGAAGTTAATCTTTTCTTTCTTTTAGAAACAATAATTGGACCAATTTGGGTTTGGCTTATAATCAAAGAACAACCAAGTCTAGAGACTCTTCAGGGTGGTTTTATTATAATTATAACTATAGCTATCCATTCATTTATGAAGCTTAAAAATTCTTAAGACTGTCATAATAAAGACTTGATTTAATAATAAATCCGAAATAATTACTGCAAATTTATGAATAAAGTTTTAAAAAATTCTTGGGCACTATTTTTAGGAATGGGTTTCATAATGATGGCCTATGGCTTTCAAGGATCACTTCTAGGTGTTAGAGCAGTTCAAGAAGAATTTAGCTTAACTTCGACTGGATTTATGATGTCTGGTTATTTTGTTGGNTATTTCGTAGGAGCAGCAACTATTCCTAATATAATTTCTAGAGTTGGTCANATNAGAGTTTTTGCNGCTTTTGCNTCNTTAGCNTCNTTAGTNATTTTANTNCACTCTATNNTNATNAATCCNTTTNTTTGGTTTNTNNTAAGNGTANTNACTGGGATAAGTATGGTTTGTATTTATACTGTNGCTGAAAGNTGGCTNAATGANAGATCAAGTAATAAAAATAGAGGNAGTGTTTTGTCAATATANATGGTNATNCTTTATGGNNCTATGGGTATTGGNATGTTTTTANTNAANTTTAGTAGTCCTNNAAATTTTCANCCNTTNATNTTAATTTCAGTTATTACNTCAGCNGCNNTNATACCNATNTTNTTNACTAAAAANAAACCNCCNACTTTTAAAAGAATTNAGGCNATGAGTTTAAAAAATCTCTATGAATCTTCTCCTTTTGGAATGGTAAGTTCTTTTTTTTATGGAACTATACAGTCTGCTTTATTTACTTTATTAGCTGTTTATGCGACTTCAATGAATTTTACTATATTAGAAATTTCAATTGTTACTTTTTTGTTAGCAATTTCTGGTGCAGTCTCTCAATTTCCAGTTGGTAAAATATCAGATATATACGATAGGAGGAAAGTAATTATTTTTTCAACATTTGGAGCAGCGATATTTGCCTTGCTCACAATTTTTGTATCAAGGCAAATGTATTTACCAGATGGGCTAGCAACAAGCAAAACTTGGTTTTATATTTTTTTAATTCTTTTTTCTTTTTGTAGTTTACCTATGTTTTCATTAATTTTAGCTCATACTAATGATTATATTCCAAAAGAAAAATTTGTAGCAGCTGGTGCTGGTTTACAGTTTACCTTTGGATTAGGTGCAATCAGTGGCCCATTTCTATGTTCAATTTTTATGAATTTAGTTGGATCAAAT
>NHHO02000015.1 GCA_002171035.2 Candidatus Pelagibacter sp. TMED165 | reverse complement strand
TTTAAAAGTATTGATTAATAAAACAAGCTGGAATTATTTAAGACTCGTAAAGTAATTATCTTCTTTGCCCAAAAAGTCTAAGTAGCATTATAAATAAATTTATAAAATCAAGGTAGAGTGTAAGCGCACCCATTACTGCTTTTTTCCCCATGAGCTCTCCACTATCGCTTGCTAAGTACATGTTTTTTATTTTTTGGGTATCGTAAGCCGTTAATCCTACAAAAATTAAAACTCCAATTATTGAAATAACAAAATACATCATAGAAGATTTAAGAAAAATATTTACCAGTGAAGCTATAATAATTCCAATAAGACCCATCATTAAAAAAGAGCCCAGCTTTGTTAAATCTCTTTTAGTTGTATATCCATAAATACTCATCGCACCGAACGTTCCAGCTGTAATGAAGAAAACTCTTGTAATACTGGCTCCAGTATAAATTAAAAATATTGAAGAAAGTGAGGCTCCCATCAAAGCTGCAAAAATCCAAAAAACGGTTTGAGCTTTTGAAACACTCATTTTTGCAATACCAAAACTCATATAAAAAACTACTCCAAGAGGTGCGAGCATTACGACCCACATCAATGGAGAATTATAAAGGGAGTTTCCAAGGTTAGTTAGGCCTAATATCTCTCCTCCTGGTCCGGAAACAACAGACATTTTAAAAAGAAACAAAGCCACAAATCCTGTGAGCAAAACTCCAGAGGCCATATAATTATAAACTTTAAGCATATAGGCTCTCAAGCCCTGATCAATAATTGCCTCAGATAAAGATGATTTTGCTGCTTGAGTTTGTCTATTTGAAACCATAAGACTAATATAATATTTTTTTTAATCTTTTCAATATTGAATATACGTTAAAAGTAAGCTTTTATTGATGAAAAACATATGAAATTTAAAAAATTGGGCAATACTAACATTGATGTGAGTCTAATTTGTCTCGGTACTATGACTTGGGGCGAACAAAATTCAAAGAAAGATGCGTTTGAACAAATGAATTTCTCTTTAGAAAAAGGGGTTAATTTTTTTGATACTGCTGAATTATATTCTGTTCCGCCCAAAGCAGAGACATATGGCATAACAGAAGAAATAATAGGAGATTGGTTTTTGAGTAAAAAAAATGGACAAGACATTATTTTAGCAACAAAAGTGGCGGGACCAAGATGTAATTGGATTAGGAATGGCAAAAATAATTACGATGAAAAGAGTCTTGAATCAGCAATTGATGGAAGTTTAAAAAGGCTTAAGACAGATTACATAGATCTCTATCAATTACACTGGCCGGAACGATCAGTAAATAACTTTGGTCAAATTGGTTACGTTCATCAAAAAAATGAGGGGAAATGGAATGACTTTGAGTCAATACTTATTTCTTTATCAAAATTTATAAAAAAAGGTAAAATTAGATATATTGGTGTCTCAAACGAAAGTGCGTTTGGGCTGTCAAATTTTTTAAATATTTCAAAGAATAAAAATTTACCTAGGATGGTGTCAATACAAAATCCTTACAATTTAACTAATAGAACATATGAAATTGGTCTTTCGGAAATATCTATCAGAGATAAGTGTGGTTTATTAGCTTATTATCCGCTTGCCACTGGTTATCTTACTGGTAAATACAGAAATAATCAGATGCCAAAAAATTCTAGACAAGCTTTATTTAAGGGTTGGGAAAGATATGGAAATTCAAAGGCTTTGCTAGCTTATGAGGAATATTATAATTTAGCAAAAGAAAGCGGGATAACCGCCACTCAACTTGCTCAGGCTTTCGTTTTTTCAAGACCGTTTGTTACAAGCAATATTATTGGGGCAACAACAATGGACCAGTTAAAGGAAAATATAGAAAGTATTAATATTGAATTAGGCACGGAAATCTTGGAAAAAATAAATACTATTCATAGTAATAATCCTAATCCAGCTCCATAATTCAAACCATTGAATTAAATACTCTTTAGTATTAAAAGATCTTTATGGTTATAAAAAAAGTTTTTTTTATTTTTTTTTTCATAGTTTTTACTAGCTCAGTTCTTGCAAATATTCCAAGATCTATCGGAAAATATAAAAACTGGGAAAGCTATACTATACAAACTGACAAGGGGAAAGTTTGTTTTGCTCAGACGAAACCTGTTAAAAGATCTCCAGGCTCTATAAAAAGAAAAGAATCAAGAATTTTTGTAAGCTTTAGACCTAATGAAAATATTAAAGATGAAATAAGCGTGACTAGTGGTCACGATTATAAAACTTCCTCAGTTACAGGTAAGTCAGGTAAAAATAATTTTTCATTTTTTTCACAAAATGATTTTGCTTGGTTACTTGATGAAAAAGAGGAAAAAAGTTTGATAAAGATTATGAAAAGAGCGACTAGTCTTATGATAATAGCTAAAACTACTGATGGGGCCGAAACTACAGATCATTATTCTATGATGGGATTTACCAAAGCTTACAATACAGCAAAAAAAGTTTGTAACTAATGAAAAAAATTGTTTTAGCCTATTCTGGAGGTCTAGATACCTCTATCATACTTAAGTGGCTACAAATTAATTACAAGGCAGAGATAATTGCCTATACTTCCAATATAGGTCAAGATCTAAACAAAAAAAAAATAATTCAAAACGCAAAAAAACTTGGTGTAAAAAAAATCATAATTGAAGATTTAAAGAATATTTTTGTTAAAGACTATGTATTCCCAATGATTAGAGCACACGCAGTTTATGAAGGCATTTATCTTTTAGGTACCTCAATAGCTAGGCCGTTGATAGCAAAAAGACAAATAGAAATAGCAAAAAAACTTAAAGCTTTTGCAGTATCTCATGGAGCAACAGGAAAAGGAAATGATCAAGTAAGATTTGAACTAGGTTATGCTTTTTTTGGAAAAAAAATTAAAGTTATAGCTCCCTGGAGAGAATGGGAGCTTCAATCCAGATCTGATCTTATCAAATATGCAAAGAGATATAATATCCCAATACCTAAAGATAAAAGAGGAGCCCCCCCATTCTCAGTTGACGATAATTTATTTCATGTTTCTACAGAAGGAAAAATTCTTGAGGATCCAAGAAATGGTGCTCCAGAAATTATTTATCAAAAAACTATTTCACCTGAGAGAGCAAAAAATAAACCAGTAAAAATTAAAATAGGTTTTAGAAATAGTGATCCAATTTCTTTAAATGGGAAAAAATATAAACCAGAGCTGCTTTTAGAAAGATTGAATAAAATTGGTGGGGTTAACGGAGTAGGTAGAGTTGATCTGGTAGAGAATAGATTTATTGGGATAAAATCAAGAGGAGTTTATGAAACTCCAGGAGGTACGATCTTATATTTTGCCCATAGAGCAATTGAATCTGTTACATTAGATAAAGATACGATGCATGCAAAAGAGAGAATTATGCCTCAATATGCTGAACTAGTTTATAATGGATATTGGTTTTCAAAGAAAAGATTAAATCTTCAGAAAATTGTTGATAAAAAGAGAAATGAAGTGAATGGTGAGGTAGTGCTTAAAATTTATAAAGGAAATATTACTATCTTATCAAGAAGATCTAAAAACAAAGCTTACTCGCTAAAGAAAGTTTCTTTTGAGGAAAATAAAACATTTAAAAAATCTAAAATAGAGAAATTCATTAAATTTCACTCAAAACAATTACATAAACAGTAAAAATTTGTTAAAAGATTAACATGAATACGACGATTCGAAATATTCAACTTGTTGCAGTTTTAATAGTTTTGATAGCTACAATAATAGCTTTTTTTTTAGAAATTCATAAGATGTACATTAATAAAAATATAAGTTTAGCAGACTTGCTTCTAATGTTTATTTACATAGAGGTAATTGGTCTGGTGAGGTCTTATTGGGAAACTAGATCAGTAAGAATTACATACCCAATGATCATAGCTATCACAGCTTTGGCTAGATTCATAATTCTACAAGATAAAGATCAGGATCCTACAAATTTAATCTATATATCATTAGCTATTTTAATAGTTGCTGCTGCGACTGTGATTATACGTTTTAGAAATAGTAAAATACTTAAATTAGACTCATCAAAATCTAACGAGCTTTAAAACATTCTAAAGTATTATTTAATAAACAAGCAATTGTCATGGGCCCAACACCACCTGGAACAGGAGTAATTGCTCTAGCCTTTTTAACAACCATTTTAAAATCAACATCACCTACAATTTTATCTTTTACTTTATTTATTCCAACATCAATTATTATCGATCCCCGTTTTACCCAATCTTTTTTTACAAGTTTCGGTACACCAACAGCTGCGATAAGTATGTCCGCTTGACTACATTGAGTTTTCAAATTTTTTGTTTTTGAGTGAACAATGGTAACAGTACAATTTTCTTTTAAAAGCAATTGAGTCATAGGTTTTCCATTTAAATTTGATCTACCTATTATCACAGCATGTTTGCCGGATAAGTTTTTTTTTACGCTCTTAATTAACTTTAAACATCCTAGTGGGGTGCAAGGTACGATAGCATTATAACCGGATGCTAAATTACCAACATTGATTGGATTAAAACCATCCACATCTTTTTTTGGATCGATTGTATTAATAATGTTTTCTTTTTTAATATGCTTGGGCAAAGGAAGCTGTACCAAAATGCCAGAGATATTTTTATTTTTATTTAATTGAATAATTTTACTTATGATTGTCTTCTCTGGAATATTTGAGTGATATCTTATGATTTCGGACTTCATTCCAACTTCTTTTGCCATCTTTTCTTTATTTCTTACATATATTTGACTTGGTAAATAATTTCCGATTAAAATAACCGATAGTTTTGGTGTTTTTTTTGTTTTTCTTTTTAAAGATAATATTTCATTTTTAATTTTTTTTCTTAATTTTTCAGATTGTAGTTTTCCATTTATTATCATTTTTAAAATAAGGAAGGTGCAAAAAATTCAAAAACTAAATTTCTTAAAAACATTAATAACAAAATAAGAATAATTGGTGAAATATCTATGGAGCCAAGATTGGGGATAAATCTTCTTATATAATTCAGGGGAGGAGCTGTCAGCCTATACGAGATATCAAGAATAGAATAAACAAATCTATTTCCTGTATTAATTATATTAAAAGCTACGAGCCAACTCATAATAGCATTTATTATAAGTACCCAGATATAAATAGAAATAATATTATCGAGAAGAATTAAAAGTGATTTCAATTGTTTTTCTCCACATATACAGATGTACTCGGGAAAGCAAACGAGGCTTTATTTTTTTCTACTATATTTTTTATCTCAAAAGCTAATCGATCTTTTACATTTAACCATTCTTTATAATGAGATGTTTGAGTAAAACAAATTAATCTTATATCTATAGAGCTTGCTGCGAATTGATCAACTTTTACTGATAATAATGTTTCTTTGGATTTAATGAAATCTTCGCTAGATTTTATATAGTCTTCAATTTCTTTTTTTATATTTTTCAATTGAATAGAATTTGTTCTATACTCTAATCCTATAATCCAATTTATTCTTCTGTTAGTGATTTGAGTATTATTAATAACGGCCTTTTCTGCAAATTGAAAATTCGGTATTGTAGCTAAAGATTTATCAAATCTTCTTACTACAGTTGATCTAAACCCGATACTTTCAACAGTCCCTTCAATTATACCGTCAACATAGATCCAATCGCCGACTTTAAATCTTTTTTCTACTAAAACAAGTATTCCCGAAATTAAGTTTTTAAAGAGATCCTGGGCTCCTAATGCTACTGCTACACCAAATAATCCAAGTCCAGCAATTATCGGTCCAATCTTTATTCCCCAAAGCTCTAAAACTGCGGCTGCTCCTAATATTAAAATTAAAATTTTAATAGCTTTAATTATCCAGTCAATAAGATCTTTGGATAATACATCTCCTATAGACTTTATTAAAACTGACAAGGGACCAATAGCTTGATGAAAGGTCCAAAAAATTAAAATAGTAATTAGAGATCTGTTTAGTTTATCAAGAAAGATCATGCCCCCTCCATCCACAGTAAGATAAGTTGTAGATATGAAAAAACCTAAAACAATTGGAAAAAATTTTGCAGGCCCTTCCATAGAGCTTACTAGAGAATTATCAAATTTATTACTGGACTTAGAAACGTATTTTTCTAATCTCTTAACTACAAATTTTGCAAAAATTCCTCTTAAAAAAAGAAAAAATAAAAATATTAAAAGAGCTATCAAGATTTCTGAAATGTTTACGCCAGATATTCCATCGTTCCAAACGTCTAAAAATAAAATTTTAAAATTTTCTAGTGTTTCCATTGTTTTTATAGTTTTCTAATTCGAGAATTTCATCGCCAGCATTGAAAGTCTCTAATTTTCTCCAGCCTGCATTCTCTAAAAAGTCACAAATATTTTTACTTATACACTTTACTAAGGATTGTGTCATCAATGAGCTTAATGAATAGTTCTTTACTATTTCATTAAAGCTTTGTGCACTTCTAAGGGAATAAACAAAAATAATGTCTGGTGGATATTCTTTAATAAGCCGTTTGTTTTCATCGTTTAGTTCTGTTATTTTTTCAGAGTAATAATTAACGATTTTTTCAACATTAAAGCCTTCATTTTTAAGATCTTTGTCCAATTCAGAAGAAATATTGTCTCCACAGATATAAGCGAACTTTGATTTTTTATTTATATCGGGCGAGTTGGTAATTAAGTTTTTAAGGGCATTAACTGTGCCACCAGCCGAATAAGTTTTGGTGAAACCATTTAATCTAGCGATCTTTTCAGTTATTGCTCCAACACAATAGCATGAGATATCGTTCTTTTCACCAAGGAAATTAAAATTTCTTATAGCATTAGCGCTCGTAAAAATTAAGATATCAAATTTTTTAATATTCACATTCTTATTAGTTGCAGGTGTTATCTTAAGTGTAGGAATATGAATTATCTTGTGACCAGAAATAAATAATTTACCCATTAAATCTTCAATTTCTATTAGAGGTCTAGTTAAAATAATATTCATAATTTTTTCTTAAATTGTTTTCCAATCAATTCGAGTAACTTTTTTCCAGTATTAAAACCTAATGAGCTTGGATTATTTATTTTTCCACTTTTTTTTATTCTATAACATTTTGTTCCATCGTCTGAAAATAGTTCTGCTTCAATTATTAACTTTTTTTTTTTGACCACAGCCAAAGCTCCAAGAGCTGTATGGCAATCACCTCCTATTGATTTAAGCAAACCTTTTTCTGCCTTGGAGCAAATCTCAGTATTGTGATGATTAATTTTTTGTAAAATTGCTTTAATCTTATTGTCATTTTTTCTACATTGTGCTGCTATAACGCCTTGTCCAGCTGCAGGTATTATTTTTCTTTTTGAAAAAATTTCAGTTACATGCTTATCAAGTTTTAATATTTTAAGACCTGCTAAAGCAAGTATTGCTCCGTCATAACTTCCGTCTAAAACTTTTTTAACTCTTGAATCTACATTTCCGCGAATGTTTTTAAAGTAAATATTCTTATTCATCAAATTAAATTGCAACTCTCTTCTTCTTGAACTAGTTCCAATTACACAGTTATTCAATTTAGAAAATTTCTTTTTTGAAATTTGAATAAGAGCGTCCCTTGGATCATTTCTTTTTATATATGACCCAATTAATAATTTTTTATTTTCATTTGTTTCCATGTCTTTTAAAGAATGTACTGCTATATCAATATTTTTTTTTAAAAGTTGATCTTCAATTTTTTTACAAAATAAATTTTTTCCACCGATTTCAGACATCTTTTTTTTTGGAAACATGTCTCCAGTTGTTTTGATTATTTTGATTTCAACTTTTTCAGTTTGATTATCTTTAATAGATAATATTTTTTCTTTAACTATATTTGCATAAGCCAAAGAAAGTCGGCTGCCCCTAGAGCCTATGATAAGTTTATTTCCCATTTATTAATTTAAATTAATATTTTATAATATCTAATCTGATGAAAAAAAAACTTACTTTTTTAGGTATCGAAACTAGCTGTGACGAAACAGCAGCTTCAATTGTCCAAGAAAATAGCGATGGAACGGCTAATATACTATCTAGNGTAGTTTCAAGCCAAGTAAATGAGCATAAAAAATTTGGAGGTGTTGTTCCAGAGCTCGCAGCTCGCTCACACGTAGAAAATATCGACTTTATAATTAATCAAGCAATTTCTGAAAGTAAATTTGACTTTGATATGATAGATGGAGTTGCAGCAACTGCTGGTCCAGGATTAGTCGTCTGTCTTTCAGTTGGATTAAATATTGGTAAATCTATAGCGGGCTTTAAACAAAAACCTTTTATTGCAGTTAATCATCTAGAGGGTCACGCTTTAAGTCCCACTTTAGAGGAGAATATTCAATTTCCCTATTTATTACTTCTAATTTCAGGAGGTCATTCTCAATATCTAATAGTTAACGGCGTAAATAGTTATAAACAATTGGGCACCACAATAGATGACGCTCTTGGTGAAGCTTTTGATAAGACAGCAAAAATAATTGGGTTAGGTTATCCTGGGGGACCTGCTCTTGAAAAATTTGCAGGTGACGGAAATATGCATTTTTATAAACTTCCAGAACCAATTATAAATAAAGGAGGTTGTAATCTTTCATTCGCTGGTTTGAAAACTGCTGTTTTAAGAGAGTCAAAAAAATTAAACGGAAATCTGAATTTAAGAAAAAATTTAGCTGCTTCATTTCAAAAGACAGTAAACAATATTTTGACTAAAAAAACTTTGGTTGCAATGAATCAATTTCAAAATTTTTCAAAAAAAAATTCAAGTTTTGTAATAGCGGGAGGAGTCGCAGCTAATAAAACTATAAGAGAAAATTTAAAAAAAATTGCAATTGAAAATAATTTTAATCCGATTTTCCCAAACCCTAAATTTTGTGGTGATAATGCTGCTATGATTGCGTGGGCTGGGATACAAAGATTTAAAATTAATTTAATCGATGACTTAAGTTTTAAGGTTAAATCTAGGTGGCCTTTAGACTCTAAGGCCCCGTATATGAAAGGGCCTGGATTAAAAATATAATATTTATCATTATGAAGTATTGGCTATTAAAATCTGAACCAGATGTTTGGTCTATTGATCAACAAGAAAAAGCAGGAGTCAAAGGTGTGGCTTG
This sequence comes from Candidatus Pelagibacter sp. TMED165, assembly GCA_002171035.2. The sequence goes on along the minus strand of NHHO02000015.1, from coordinate 3,809 downwards.
GGATGGCGTAAGAAATTATCAAGCAGCGAATAATCTAAAAAAAATGAGAAGAGGAGATCTAGGATTTTTTTATCATTCAAATATTGGAAAGGAAATAGTTGGAGTAATTAAGGTCATTAAACCAGCATTTAAAGACAAAACAGACAAAAAATATCAATTTGTGGCTGTCCAGGTTAGGTTTGTTGAAAAATTCAAAAATCCAATAAGTCTTGAAAAAATTAAAAAAAATAGTGTGTTTTCACATCTTCCGCTAATAAAACAGAGCAGATTATCAGTTATGCCTATTGATTATAAATGCTGGAAAATTATTTATAAGATGGGTAAAATATAATTACGAGGGGAGAAAAAATTGTCTAAAAGAAAAAAGAAAAAAAGCAAAAAATCTAGAAAAAGAATTAAATCTAGAAAAAAGAAGCAATTCAAAAGAAAATTTAAAAAAAGTTCTTCATCTAAAAAATCAGTTTTAACAAAAGACGATGATGGAAATATTTTAATAAAAGTCTCTGATAATTGGTCAAATCAAGCTTTAATCAATCAATCTAAATATAAGAAGAAATATAATTTGTCAGTTAAGGACAATGAAAATTTTTGGAAAAAAGAGGGTAAGCGTATTACTTGGATAAAACCTTACACTAAAATAAAAGATGTAAAATATAGTAAAGAAGATGTTAAAATTAAATGGTTTTATGATGGTTCGCTAAACGCTTCCGTTAATTGTGTTGATAGACACTTAAAGAAAAATGGAAATAAAACAGCAATTATTTGGGTGGGAGATGATCCGGCTGACTCTAAGAAAATATCATATAAGGAATTACATAAAAATGTTTGTAAAGCATCGAATGTGCTTAGGAATATTGGGGTTCAAAAAGGTGATAGAGTAACAATATACCTTACAATGATTCCAGAGTTAGCATACATAATGTTAGCATGCGCAAGAATTGGTGCTATACACTCTATTATTTTTGGTGGATTTTCTCCAGACTCTATTGCCACAAGAATTAATGATTGTGAATCTGATTTTCTTGTGACAGCTGATGAGGGAGTAAGAGGAGGAAAGATTATACCTTTAAAAAAGATAGCTGATGAAGCACTTACACAATGTCCGGATGTTAAAAAATGTTTAGTTGTCAAACGAACCGGAAATCAAGTTAATTGGGACAACGAAAGAGACGTCTCATATGAAGAAATTGCTTCGAAAGTTTCAAATAAATGTGAGCCAGAGGAAATGAATGCGGAAGATCCATTATTTATTTTATACACCTCGGGATCTACAGGCAAACCTAAAGGAGTATTACACACGACTGGAGGATACTTAGTTTATGCGTCTATGACTCATCAATATATATTTGATTATAAGCCGAAAGATATTTATTGGTGTACCGCAGATATAGGTTGGGTAACTGGACATAGTTATATTATTTACGGACCTTTATCAAATGGAGCTACAACAATAATGTTTGAGGGTATTCCTAACTATCCGGATAGTTCTAGATGGTGGCAGATCGTAGATAAATATAAAGTGAATATTTTTTATACTGCTCCAACAGCTATAAGAGCCTTGATGAAAGAGGGCGATGCGCCGGTCAACAAAACAAGCAGGAAAACTCTTAAATTGCTGGGAACTGTTGGCGAACCGATAAATCCTGAGGCTTGGATGTGGTATTATAGGGTTGTTGGTGACTCTAAATGTCCAATTGTAGATACTTGGTGGCAAACTGAAACTGGAGGAATATTAATATCTCCTCAACCTGGAGCAATAGATTTAAAACCTGGATCCGCTACTAAACCTTTCTATGGCATAAAACCTGTTATAGTAGATGAAGCAGGAAAAGTTTTGAAAGGCGCATGTAAAGGGCGGCTATGTATGACTTCATCATGGCCCGGGCAAATGAGAACTGTTTATGGAGATCATAAAAGATTCATTGATACTTACTTTTCTCAATTCGATGGGAAATATTTTACCGGTGATGGGTGTAGAAGAGATAAAGATGGTTACTATTGGATAACAGGAAGAGTTGATGATGTGATAATAGTTTCGGGTCATAATCTTGGAACAGCAGAAATTGAAAGCGCATTTGTTGCTCATCCGAAGGTTGCTGAAGCAGCTGTAGTTGGATACCCCCACGATATAAAAGGAAATGGTTTATATTGTTATGTAACTTTAAACGCTGGTGAAAAACCAGATGGAGATCTTGAGAGAGAATTAAAACTTTGGGTTAGAAAACAAATTGGCCCCATTGCAACACCTGACTTAATACAATTTTCTCCTGGTTTGCCAAAAACAAGATCCGGGAAAATTATGAGAAGAATTTTAAGAAAAATCGCTGCTAATGAACATAATGAACTCGGCGACACGACAACTCTTGCAGATCCTAGTGTTGTTGAATCATTGATAGAAAATAGACAAAATAAAATTTAATTATTATTAAAATTTAAAGATAACTTTTCAAAGTCAGAGATAACAATATTCCATTTGTTTTTTATCGAATTTAAAACTATTTCTTTATCTAACTCTTTTAATTCATCTGCTATAGGAGCCCATTTATAAAGTGCTAATCCACTCGATATGAATGGTGTTTCATTGCAATAAGAATTTAAATTTGTAGTTTTCATTTTTTCGTGAAAATTCATTTTTAAGTTTTCAGCTATATCTTTTGGCATTCCGTTTGAAGTTTCTCTATTTATAATACTTTGAAAAAGACTCTCGGCATCTGCTTTTTCAATTTTTTTTTTATTTATTAAAATTGATAATGTATAGAGAGTTAAATCAGAAACAGCTTCGCCAAAAATATTCCATTTTGATTTGTCGATTGATTCTAAAAAAACTTCATCATTAAACATCATTGTATATTTTAATCCCATTCTTGTTTTTAAATAACCATACAAAGTTGTTTGAGTAACAAACGCAGATCTATCCTTAATAAAATTTTCTAAATCATTAAAATTTTTTATAGTGTTAAATTTATTCTTGATTTTTTGATGGGGAAATACATATTCCCTAACTGCCTCAAATGTTTCGATTATCGATTTTAAATTCAATTTCAAGTTGTATAAAAATTTGTGTTGTTTTTTTTCCTCATTTTAAAGGCTTTATAGCACTTCATAATGAGTTTTTTAACTTTTAATTACTGTCTAGATGAGTAAGATCCNNTCATTAAAANTACGTTAACGTAAAAATAGGGGGAAATATGTCAAATAAAGAAAAACATTGGCAGAAAACNAAAGCNCATATGNTAATNACACTTGTGCTTTGGGCTTTCTTTTCAATGGTNATTTTCCTTTTCGGTTACGAAATCAACTCGGCGACTTTTCTAGGATATCCGCTAGCCTATTATATGACAGCACAAGGATCGCTTCTTGCGTTTGTTATTATAATTTTCTGGTTCGCTAATAGACAAGAAAAAATCGACGAAGAATTTGGTTTCGGAGAGAAGGAGGATTAATGTTTAAAGGTGGATTTATACAAANCCTTCCNAAGATTTATGGTNTNTANACNGGAGGCTTTCTTAGTNTTCATCNTNNTNATGGCNATNGCNGANCAAGCTGGTGNATCGGCAAAGGCAATCGGTATTATGTTTGTGGCATTTACTGTCGCGATATATGCTTTGATTGGATATTTGTCACGTACTATTCAGGTTGACGCATACTATCTTGCAGGAAGACAAGTCCCAACAGTGTTTAATGGAATGGCGACAGCCGCTGACTGGATGTCAGGTGCATCGTTCGTAGCATTAGCAGGTGGTGTATACTTTGGAGGTTATAGCTATATGGCCTTTTTAGTTGGTTGGACAGGTGGTTATGTGCTTGTT
>NHHO02000006.1 GCA_002171035.2 Candidatus Pelagibacter sp. TMED165 | reverse complement strand
TAGGCGCTTTAGCTTTAACAGCATTAATGTAAGGCATTAAACCTTGTGAGTAAGAGATATCTATATCTCCTGCCAACATAGCGTCTGTCATTGCTACACCGTTAGTGAAATTTGTCCACTTGACTGGCACACCAAGAGCTTTGTCATATGCTTTTTTGTTCATGTCCTCAAGATTTGGAGATGGCCACTCCAAAAAATATGCTACTCTAACTTCTTTAGCAGCTGCGTTAGCTACTGAAGCGTTTAGAGAAAACGCAAATAAAATCCCAAGAACTGTGCTTATTATTTTTTTCATAGTTCTCCCATATGGTTTGTTAATTAAATTAATAGGATTTAAAATTAAAATTTCAGTTAAGTAAATAGCAAGCTTACCTTTTTTATACATATCTACTATTTAACCCCCTTCGATTAACGAATGGGCGGTGTCCTTTTTAGGTTCAATCTGGAGTTGTATACGATAATTCTTGATTTAATTTAACAAATGTCTACTAATTTAAATATGAGTTCATCTAATAGAACAAATATACCTAATTCATTAAATGAGCATTGGATGCCATTTACGGATAATAAAAATTTTAAAAAAAATCCAAGACTTATTACTGATGCTAAAGGAGTTTATCTTACTAATCACGAAGGTAAAAAGATGATTGATGCTAGTTCTGGTCTATTTTGTAATCCTCTAGGACACGGAAGAAAAGAAATTACAGAAGCTGTTTCAAAACAACTAGATAAATTAGATTACTGCCAACCGTTTAACCAAGGATATGGTGGTTCATTTGAATTAGCTACTAGAATAGCAAAAAAAACACCAGAGGGAATTAATAGGATATTTTATACTATCTGTGGATCTACTGCTGTAGAAACAGCAATTAAAATTGCTATAGCCTACCATAGGGCGAAAGATGACTCAAAAAGATTTAGATTTGTTGGTCGAGAAAGAGGATATCACGGTATGAATATTGGTGCGACTACAGTTGGAGGAATGATAAATAATGTTAAAACTTTTGCAAGTGTTTTAATGCCAGGAGTTCAACACATGAGACATACACATTTGCCAGAACACAAATTTGTCAAAGGACAACCAGAAACTGGAGTTGAAATGGCAGAAGATTTAGAGAGAATTGCTATGAATTTTGGAGGAGAAAATATTGCTGCTTGCATTATTGAACCAATAGCTGGATCTACTGGAACTTTAGTGCCCCCAAAAGGTTACTTGAAAAGAATTAGAGAAATTTGCAACAAACATGGCATACTTTTAATTTTCGATGAAGTTATTACAGGGTGGGGGAGAACAGGCTCAGCTTTTGCTGCTCAAGAATGGAATGTAACACCTGATATAATGACTATGGCAAAAGCTACAACTAATGGAGTTGTTCCCATGGGAGTAGTCGCTGTAAAAGAAGAAATATATGATTCAGTTTTAGATGCCTCGTCTGCACCAGAGGGAACTCCTGAATTATTTCATGGTTATACTTATTCTGGAATACCAGTAGCCGTTGCTGCAGCTTTAGCAGTTCAAGATATTTTTGATAAAGAAGATATTTTTAATAGAGCTAAAGAAATGTCTCCTTATTTGCAAGATGGCTTACAATCTCTTAAAGATTTAAAGGAGGTGGTTGGAATAAGAGGCTACGGGATGATGGGCGGAATTGAAATGAGAATGAAAGAAAACCCAGGAAAAGCTGGATTTCAGACGTTTAAACATTGTTATGATGCGGGAGTAAATTTTAAAAATACTGGAGACAATATAATTATTGCCCCTCAGTTCATATGCGAAAAAAAACATATAGATGAGATAATTGATAAATTAAGAACAGGTATATCTAATTACACAAAATCTTAAATGATTATAGGTGTACCTAAAGAGATAAAACTTCAAGAACATAGAATAGGCCTAACACCTGATAGTGTAAAAGTTCTTACTGATAAAAATCACCAAGTATTAATTCAAGACAAAGGAGGATTTGAAGCTGGATTTACCAATGAAGATTATTTACTAGCTGGAGCAAAAATAATAAAATCTGCAGAGGAAATATTTAAAAAAGCAGAAATTATAGTTAAAGTAAAAGAGCCTCAAATGAATGAAGTAAAATTGATTAGAGAAGGTCAAATAATTTTCACTTACCTTCATTTAGCAGCAGCAAAAGATCTTACTCTTGCGTTAATGAAATCAAAGGCAGTTTGTATTGCTTATGAAACTGTTACTGATAAAAATGGAAGACTGCCTTTGTTAGCACCTATGAGTGCAGTTGCAGGAAGAATGTCTGTTCAGGCTGGTGCACATGCTTTAGAAAAAAATCAAAAGGGTAGAGGATTATTAATTGGAGGAGCTCCTGGTGTAGACTCAGCTAAAGTAGTTATACTTGGTGGAGGTGTAGTTGGTGAAAATGCAGCTGTGATTGCGACAGGAATGAGAGGAAAAGTTTATATTATTGATAAATCAAAAAAAAGGTTAGAGGAGTTACATAAATTATTTGGAGATAAAATAATCCCATCCGAAAGCGATAAAATTAATTTAAAAAAACTGGTTTCAGAATGTGACTTATTAATTGGCGGTGTTTTAGTTCCAGGAGCTGAAGCACCTAAATTAGTTACTAAAGAAATGATTAAATCTATGAAGAGAGGTTCAGTAGTAGTAGATGTGGCTATCGACCAAGGTGGCTGTATAGAGACAAGTAAACCAACAACACATGCAAATCCAACTTATATAGTTGATGATGTTGTTCATTATTGTGTAGCGAATATGCCCGGGGGAGTTCCAAGAACGTCCACTATGGCTTTAAATAAAGCAACTCTACCTTTATTAATAAAAATTGCAGATAACGGTTATAAAAAAACTTTACTACAGGATAAAAATTATCTAGCAGGTTTAAATATTATTAATGGAAATATTACTTGCAAAGGTGTAGCAGAGGCTTTTGATCTTCTTTATACCCCCCCTGAAAAAACTATTTAGCATTTTTATATTAAATATTTTTACTTAAATTGGCCTAAAATGGATAGCTATTAAAGCCGTTGAACTCATATTGAACTAAATACTGGTATGATTAATTGTGATTTTGTGATTTAATATTCGATGAAGTATGAGCGCTCAACCTAAACACGAAGAGAAAAATCAACTTTCCCACGAGGATAAAAGAGATTTCCACTCAAAAAAAGTAAACTTAAATGATTTAGTTGCTAGGATGAATGAGCAGAAAAAAAAGGATACAAAAAGTAACATAATTCTTTCTGCAGCTGCTATATCAGCTGTTACAGTTTTTGGAATAATTCTCACTTTGTAATTAGAACAGAAAAAACAAGGTTTTTTGCTATCTAAATTTTAATGATTTAGATTGTTTTATATATTATATACTAAAAGTATTAGGCGAGGTAGCTCAGTTGGTTAGAGCACAGGACTCATAAGCCTGGGGTCGGCGGTTCGAATCCGCCCCTCGCTACCAAATATATGAAAAATCCTATTCAAATGTTTTGCATTACATTAAATCCAAATCATTTACAAAAAATAAAGAGTTTAAATTATTTACCTGTTGGATTAGGAGATAAAAAATTTTCAAAAGAGTGGTATCAGGATAACATAAATGAAAATATATCCAAAAAAAATGAATATTATGGTGAGTACACATTCCATTATTGGTTGTGGAAAAATTATTTAAATAAATTAGAGGACGGTTGGATAGGTTTTTGTCAGTATAGAAAATTTTTTGTTAAAGAAAAAACCAGTATTAAAATTAATGAAATTGAATCTTTAGCTAAATACGTATTGCAGGATATTCCAGAGGACTTTGAAAAATATGATGTTATATTGGGCGATGAGTTTAAAGTGAATAAATTGAAAATTTCAAAATTTATAAAAAGAGATTTAAAAAAAATTTTGACAAATCCTTCTTTACTATTTGATAAAAACAAAAGAAATTTAAAATTTCATTTCGATATGTGGCATGGAAATGGTAATTTAGATAAGGCAATTAGTTTATTGACAAATGAAGACAAAAAACATTTTAATGATTTTGTAAATAATAATACTTCTTTCAATCCTCATAACATGTTTATTTGTAAATCGAAAATGATAATCCAAAATTACTATAATACAATATTTCCTTGGCTGCAAAAATGTGAAGATATATTTGGATTTAATAAGAATGCCGATTATGGAGGAAAAAGAATGTACGGTTTTTTAGCTGAACGATTTTTATCTTATTGGTTTCAGAAAAATACTAAATTTAAAACTCTTCCGATATTAGGATTAGATATCAATAATTTATGACAAATCTAAATATTTTTTGTTCAACAATAAAGTACTTAAAAATTTTAGAAAAGTTACCTTCGTATATTACACCTATAGGACTTGGCGATAATCGATTTCCTGATCAGTGGTTAACAGAGAAAAAAGGTGAAAACATTTCTTACTTAAACAAACATTATGGTCAACTTACGATGTTTTACTGGTTATGGAAGAATAAGATAAATGAAATGAATAATGAAGATTTTATTGGTAGTTGTGAACACAGGTTGCTTTGGTTAAATCAATTATATGAGAAAAAACAAAAATATAGCTTCGATAGCTTATATTCTAAATTGTTGTCACCTAATAATGCTATCTTTAAAAATTTAGATTTAATACAGTTAAAACCAACAACTTTTAAAAATAGAACTGTTTTGGAAGATTTTGAAGAATGTCATAATACTAAAGTTTTAAAAGATCTCTTAGAATATTTGCCTTCAAAAGACAGAGATAGTTTTTCAAATCACTTAAATCAAAATGTCCTATATATAGGACCCATGTTCATCACTAAAGTTAAATACTTCAGAGAATATTGTGAGCTGATATTTCCTTGGGTGGACAAATGCTATGAATTAACAAAATCTCAAAATTTATTAAATGGATATAATAATAGATTACCTGTTTTTTTAGCTGAAAGATTAACTTCTTACTGGATTACAAAATTTAAGAAAAGAACTTCATTATCCTTTGCTAGATTAGGAGATTTTCATTTGTCAAATACGCTTAATAGTTTAGTTAATACCACCAAACTTCCACTTACTTTTAGGCAATTTCCTACACTCTACAAATATTAAACTATATTGTTTCAAGAACTTTTTTTAATTTATTGCAAATTAATTTTACTTCTTTTATTTTTAATTCAGGGTAAAGAGGAAGACATATAATACCTTTAGAAAAAATTTCTGATTTTTTTAAATTTTTAATCTTAAATTTATAATTCTTATAAGCTTTCATTTTATGAATTGGATATGGGTAGATAACTCTTGTTTCAATTTTATATCTTTTTAGATTTTTCATAATTAATTTTGCTTTTTTATGGTAAATAGTAAATAAATGGTAAACATGCTTACAATCTTTATTCTCAATAGGTAGCTTAAGACTAGTTTCTCTTAGTTCTTTTAAATAATGATTTACTAGCTTTCTTCTCTGTTTAATGAAATAATCTACTTTTTGAAGCTTAAAATTTAATATAGATGCTTGTATTTCGTCTAGTCTAGAATTGTATCCATTTTCATTTGAATAATATTTATTCATAAATTTGTTTTTCTTGTCTACTGTTTCGATCCCATAAAATCTTAATCTTTTAATCTTTTTATAACTTTCAAAGCTATTTGTGAGAATAAATCCACCATCGCCATAAGCGCCTAAAATTTTTGTGGGATAAAATGAAAAACATCCAAATTTTCCAAAAGTTCCTGTAAATTTATTTTTATATTTTGCTCCCTGTGATTGTGCGCAGTCTTCAACTATCTCAATTTTATTTTTTTTTGCAATTTTTATAATTTCTCTCATATTGCAAGACTGGCCATACAAATGCACAGGTATAATTGCTTTTGTTTTTGAGTTAATTTCTTTTTGAATTTTTTTTACATCAATTAAATAATCTTCTCCTACATCAACTAATCTAGGGTATGCACCTGAGTTTATTATTGCTGAAATTGTAGGAATGGCTGTATTTGACGCAGTTATAACTTCATCACCTTTTTTTATTTCTAAAGCCTTTAAGGCTATAAGAAGAGCATCTGTTCCACTACCCACAGCTATTCCATATTTAGATTTATTCTTAAGAATAAATCTTTTTTCAAACAAATTTAATTGATCACCGAAAAAAATATTACCGCTGTTAAGGGAATTATTTATTTGTTTGTTTAAGTTATTTTTGTATTTAGTTAACTCTCTTTTATAGGACCAAAATTTAATCATCTGTTAATTTTTTAAATTTTTTTATATTCATAGACATATTTTTAGGAGCTTTAGAACCTAATAATTTTTTTGCATAAATCTTTTTTATATTCTTATTATATTTTTTCACAAATTTATAAACGGATTGTGATTTGCCTCCAACATTAAGTATACCTTTATGATTTAAAACCTTAATTATTTTTGGTACTAAATCTTCATGAAAAATAAAGTTTGTTTTAAAATCAACAAAAGCAACTTTATGTACAAAAGGTTTTTCTGTTATAGAGGCTCGTAATATCAAAGAATTTTTATACATTATCACTGAGCTTTCACCCCCTAATTTTGACCAAGCATAATTGTTGATTGGTAATAAAGAGCTAGTTTCAGAATAGTTTCCTTTATATCCTGGATAGACATAACAAGTTGAGACATAAACCAACTTTATTTTAAATTTAGAGCAAACTTTTGTTATGTTAGCTGTCCCAATTATATTTTTATCTATACTATCATTTATATTTTTGTCATGTATTTTCATAGGACGTGACAATCCTGCTAAATGAATTAAATATTTAGGTTTTATTTTTCTGATAGATTTTTCGATCGATTTTATGTTTAAGATATTTAAATTTTTTTTTGATGGGAAAAAAAAATTATATCTAAAATTATTTGATTGAGATTTAAATACTTGACCAAACCTTCCGGAGCCTCCTGTTATAAGAATTCTGTCTTTATAAAGCAACATGTGAAAACCACTCTCCATTAAAATTTGTTTCTTTTTTTAATATTTCTTCTTTATGATTCCAAGCAAATAAATAGATACTATCAGGTAAGTTTTCATAAAAATGTTTCATACTTACTATTGGAATGTGCATACCAGGACTATATTTTCCAATTTTTTCAGGAGTAGTATCACATATATAATCGATCATATCAGGACCAATTTTGCAATAATTTAATATAGTTGTACTTTTCGAGGTTGCAGCATAGCCACAAATCTTTTTATTTTTTATTTTTAATTCTTTTATTTTATTATGAATTTTATCTCTTGATTTTTCGCAATTCTGTTTAAAAATAATTGAAGATTGAGCATTATCAATGTTGTTCTCTTTTTCTTTATCCAAAAGATTTATCAAATTAGAGGACTTTTTATTTTTCCCTTTTCTTTTTATAATATATCTCATTGATCCACCGTGTGTTATCTGAGGAAAAGCTTCAATTAGTTCAAAATCAAAATGCTTAAATATTTTATCTATTGAGCTTAAAGAAAACATATATATGTGTTCATCATAAATTTGATCATAAGAAACTTTTTTAAACATTGATCCAAGATAAGGCTCTTCGAAAATAAAAGTTCCATCATTATTAAGTAGTAGATCAATAGCTTTGATAAGATCATTAAGATCCGGAATATGACAAATTACATTAGAGGCATATATTATATCAGTTTTTTTAATAAAACTCTTTAAGTCTTGAACATTATCATGATTAAAAAATTGGTTCAGTGTTTTTACTCCTTCAGAGGCAGCTCTTGTAGCAACATTTTTTGAGGGTTCAAAACCAAGAACATTTTCATTTAAATCAACAAAATTTTTTAACATTGTCCCGTCATTAGAGCCTATCTCTATAATTTTTGAATTTGATTTTAAATAATTTTTTTTTATAAAGTTAGCGTATTCTTTAAAATGTAATTTCATATATTCTGAACTTCCTGAAAAAAAAGGATAATTTTGATTAAACATAATTTCAGGTTTTGGATGTTCATAAAGTTGAAATAAAGATAGATCTTCTGAAAAACCTACTTCCATATTAAAGAAATACTCTGTCTTAAAATTATCTTTGTTAACAAAGCCATTTGCTATTGGCATCTTTCCAAAACTCATAATTGGTGTTAATTTTTTTTTTGTTATTTTACAAATCATCTACTTATTTCAATAAACTTAAAGTTTCTTTAATCTCTTTTTCTAAATTTGAATGTATTTTTATACCCAAAGAATTTAATTTCGAATTATCTATCATATAATTAATTTTATTCATTATTTTGACATCTATATATCTAATTTTGATATTATTCTTATATTTACTAATTTTTTTAATTATATCCTTTACAGTAAAATTACCACTTAAAACATTTATAGGAATATTTTTAAAATAGTTCTTTTCAAGGCAAAATTTAAAAACTTTAAATGCATCTTTTAAGGATAGATAAGGCCGATATTGATTTAAAGCTGTTCTATAAACTTCAATTTTTTGATTTAAGGCTGCTTGAAAACAAAACTTATTTATTGCAGTATGAAATCTTATTCCCTTTGACACCCCAGCAATTGTTCCAAGTCTAAAAGTTATATAATTGAGTTTATTGTTATTTTCACTCAACATCTTTTCTTCAATTAATTTAATCCTAGCATAGGGTGAAATTGGTTTAATAAAAGCTTTGTCTCCCTCTCTAATCAGTGATGCATTTCTTCCATATATACTTGTTGATGAAATATGAATTAACTTTGTTTTATTTTTTTTACAATAATTAATCACATTACGCATACAGTTCAAATTATTTTTATACATATTATTTTTTTGTTCAAAACTACTTTGAGCATTAGTAAAAGAAGCGCAATGTATAATTACATCAACTTTTTTAAATTTTCTTAAAGATCCTAATTTACTTACATCTAATAAATAAAAATTATTTTTAATTTTTTTATTTATATTATTTAAAGAGTAAGGCTGACTTGAACTTAAGTTATCAACTAAAATTAATTCTTTTATTCCACGAATTTTGTGAATGTTAGAAACAATGTATGATCCTATATGACCACATGAACCTGTTATTAAAATTTTCACTTTTTTATGATCTCTATTTAATGTATTTTAAAAAATCTTTATAATTTTCAATATAATCTCTATACTCATATTTTCTATCGCATATAACCATTAAAATTGAATTATTTGATTGAAATTCCACTCTACACCAATTTTTAGGCTCTAAAAGAAAACCCTCTTTTTTTCTGCTATTTAATATTTTTTTTCCTTTTTCTTTCTTGTTTATATATTCAATTTTCATTTTACCCATAATTGGAAAAAAAAATTGAGAACATTTTTTATGAGCATGGTCTGCTCTTATATATTTCTTCTTACCATATATAAAAAAAATTCTTTTTATTTTTATCGGAAATTTTTTATTTATTTCTATTGGAATTAAAGATCCACTTTTTTTTCGAAAAGTTTTATATCTAATTTTTTTTGTCATAGTTTTTTAGATAATCTCTTAATAAAATATTGTTTTCATCTTTCTTGGAAATTATTGGATTTTTAACAGGCCATTTTATCTTAAGTGATTTATCATTCCATTTTATACCAATTTCATCTTTTTTTGATCTATAATCTGTTAGTTGATATACAACCAAATTTTCTTTTTCTAACCCTACAAAGCCATGAGCAAATCCTTTAGGTATAAAAATTGAATAGCAATTTTTTGAAGAAAGTTTTATTTTAAAATGTTTTAAAAAAGTTTTTGATTTTTTTCTTAGGTCTAAAGCTACATCAAATATACTCCCCTTTACTACTGTTATATATTTACCCTGAGAGTTAGGGTCTTGAAGATGTAAACCTCTTAAAACATTTTTTTTGGACAAAGAATAGCATGTGAATTTTAGCTCTTTTTCTTTAATAATATTTTTTTTGAATAGCTCGCGAAATTCTCCTCTTTTATCTCTGTATTTTTTTGATTTAAAAACTTTTAATCCTTTAAATTTGGTTTTCATACATTATTTCTTTATTATGAGTGACTTTAAATATTTGCTATAATTACAATTGCCATAAAATTTAATAGCATCATTTATGCTGTTTTTTGAAATCCAGGAGTTATTGAAAGCAATTTCTTCTAAACATGCAATTTTTAAACCTTGTCTGTTTTCTAAAGCAGAAACAAAATTTGAAGTGCTGTAAAAGTCTTCTATATTACCCGTGTCTAACCATGTCCCGCCTCTACCTATAAACTCTGCTCTAAGCTGATTCTTTTTTTTATAATTGTTAAGAAGATCAGTAATTTCTAACTCGTTCCTTGATGATGGTTTTAGGTTTTTAGACAATTTAATAACTTTATTATCAAAAAAATACAAACCTGTAACTGCAAGATTAGATTTAGATTTTTTTGGTTTTTCTACTATTTTAACTATTTTATTATTTTTATTAATTGTAGCCACTCCGTAAAGACCAGGATCTTTAACAGGATGTAAAAAAACTTTTGCACCATTTTTAATTTTAGTACATTCTTTTAATTTTTTTGTTAAACTTTGACCATAAAAAAAATTGTCACCTAAAATTAAGGCAATATTTTCTTTTCCTATAAATTTCTCACCTAATATAAATGCATCTGGTAACCCTTTTGGTTTAGATTGCTCGCGATAAGATATTTTTATTCCAAAATTATTTTTTTCAGGTAAAATTTTTTTAAACTGATTTAATTGGCCTTTATTTACTATAATCAAAACATCTCTTATCCCAGCTAACATTAAAATTGACAAAGGATAATATATCAGCGGTTTATCATATATCGGAAGCAATTGTTTATTTACAGCTTTTGTTAATGGACTCATTCTTGTTCCTAATCCGCCTGATAAAATAATTCCCTTTTTAATCATATGTTTAGACCTATTCTTTTTGAGTAAAATTTTTTTGAAATTGAATTTAAGAATTTTCTATTTTTAAAATACCAATCTATAGTTAAATTCAATCCCTTTTCAAGACTAGTCCTTGGTTTCCACCCAAGTTCTCTCTGAATTTTTTTATTATTTAAAGCATATCTAAAGTCATGGCCAGGTCTATCTTTGACAAATGTTATTTTTGTTTTATTACCTAATTTAAATCTTTTCATTTTAACAATTTTTAAAATCTTTTTAACCAACTTTATATTGTTTAAATTATTATTTGATCCAATATTATAACTTTGGCCAATCTTACCTTTCAAATATAGCTTGAATAAGGCCTCACAATGATCATTAACATATATCCACTCACGAGAATTTTTACCCTTGCCATATATTGGAATAGGTTTATTAACCAAAATATTTGAGATTATTTTTGGAATTAGTTTTTCCGGAAACTGATATGGACCATAATTATTTGAACAATTAGATATTATAGCTGATATTTTATATGTTCTTATGTAGGATTTAATTAAATGATCTGCACTTGCTTTTGAAGCAGAATAAGGTGAGCTTGGTTGATAGGAAAATTTTTCACTAGCTCTACCATGCAATATATCTCCATAAACTTCATCTGTAGAAACATGAATTAATTTTATAATTTTGTTTCTTTTTTTAAAATATTTTAAGGCCTCAAGTAAATTATAAACTCCTAAAATATTAGCCGAAATAAAATCTTTAGGTGAGTCGATAGATCTGTCAACATGAGTTTCGGCTGCTAAATTAAATATAGCCTTAGGGTTATATAAATTGATTATATTTTTTATTTTTTCTAAATTATTTATATCAGATTTGATAAATTTATAATTTTTACTTTTATTTCTATGATTTGAATTATTTGACGAGTAAGTTAGTTTATCAATATTTATAACAAAAAAATTTTTTTTTACTAAAAAATTGACTAAATTTGTACCAATAAAACCTGATCCACCAGTAACTATGATTTTCTTCATATTTTAAGCAATATTAATTTGTTGAGCTAAATTAATAAAAGAAATATTGTATAAATTCAACATTACAATTATGAGTTTTCAAAATATTACCGTTGTTATTACATCATTTAAGAGCCGGGAAAAAATTTTTAATCTTTTAAACTCAATTGATGGCAGGGTTAAAGTGATAGTAATTGAAAACTCAAATGATGCAGACTTAAAAAAAGATATTGAAAACAAGTATAACAATGTCGAATGCATCTTAAGCTCTAAAAACCTAGGCTATGCAAAAGGTAATAATTTAGGACTAACAAAGGTTAAAACTAAATATGCACTTATAGTAAATCCTGATGCTGAATTAGGTCAAAATACTTTTAAAAACTTTTTTATTTCTGCAGAAAAAAATCCAGAATTCACAATAATATCTCCTTTAGTTCAGGAGAAGAAAGATATTGAAAAATATTACAATTTAAAAAATGACAAACTTATAGAAGTGGAAAACGTAAAAGGTTTTGCAATGTTTTTAAACTTAAAAAAATTTGATGACATCGGTTTCTTTGATGATAATTTTTTCATTTATTTTGAAGAAATTGATTTATGTAAACGGCTAAGAAAAAAAGATAAAAAACTTTTCTTAGATCCTAGTATTTTAATTTCTCATATTGGTGGCAGTTCACATGACAACGAAATAAATTTTGAAATGGAAGTCTCAAGAAACTGGCATTGGATGTGGTCAAGTTTTTATTTTTATAAAAAACATTATGGATATTTTTTTGCTTTATTAAAAATGTCAAGAAAATTATTTTCGGCCTTTATCAAATCAACATTTTATTACTTATTAAAAAATACTAAAAAAAATAAGATTTACTTTAGTAGATTATCGGGTTTAATGAGCTCAATTTTAATGAAAAAATCATGGTATAGACCTAAAATTGATTAAAGTTGATTTATTTGTTTTAAAATTATAAATAAGTTTCTAAATAAAATGCAATATAAAATTTTAGTTACAGGTGCCGCAGGTTTTCTTGGATCTCATTTAGCAGAATCTCTATCATCTTTGGGTCATAATGTTATTGGAATTGATAATATGATAGGTGGTTATGAAGATAACGTGCCCAAAAAAATTGAATTTCATAATATCGATTGCTGTAACTTTGAGGAGATTAAGTTAATAATGAAAGGAGTCGATATTGTTTACCACTGTGCAGCAACAGCTCATGAAGGTTTGTCTGTATTTTCACCGTTTGAAATAACTAAAAATAATTATTTAGCTTCAGTCTCAATATTTTCAGCAGCTGTAAATGAAAAAGTAAAAAGAATAATTTTTTGTTCCTCAATGGCTAGATACGGGGCGCAAGAACATCCATTTAAAGAAACTATGAAACCTAAACCAGTAGATCCTTATGCCATTTCGAAAGTAGCTTCTGAACAAGTTCTGATTAATTTATGTGAATTAAATAAAATTGAATGGGTAATTGCTGTACCTCATAACATTATTGGGCCTAAACAAAAATACGATGATCCTTTCAGAAATGTTGTTTCAATAATGATTAATAGAATGTTACAAGGTAAAGCGCCAATTATTTATGGAGATGGAAAACAAACTAGATGTTTTTCTTATATAGATGATTGTTTAAGTTGTCTTATACCAATGTTGGACCAAAGAAATCTGAATAAACAAATAATAAATATAGGTCCCGATGAAGAATTTGTAACAATTAATAAAGTAGCCGAGCTTTGTTCAAACGTAACTGGAGTAAATCTTCCTCCTATTCATAAAAAAGATAGACCTAATGAAGTTAAGCACGCTACTTGTTCAGCAGATAAGGCAAGAACACTTCTTAATTATGAAACTAAAGTTTCTTTAGCTGATGGAATTCAAAAAACTTTTGAGTATATAAAGAATAGAGGTGTTAGGCCTTTTAGTTACCACATAAATTTAGAGATAGATAATGAACTCACTCCAGAAACTTGGAAAAATAAAGAAATTTAATGACCTGGGAACTCAATTAAACTCTTTGTAAAATATGATTTTTTCTTTAGAAGATCATTTCCAGGTAGGTCAAATAAATTTATAATAAAAATAAACCCAGCAACTTTACCACCAGATATTTCAATTAATTTTGCTGCTGCTTCTGCTGTTCCACCTGTTGCTATTAAATCATCAATAATTAAAATTTTTTCATCCTTGCCAACTGAATCTTTGTGAACTTCAATAGTTGCTTCACCATATTCCAATTTGAAATCTACAGAATGAGTTTCTGAAGGAAGTTTATTTTTTTTTCTTAAGAGAACCAATGGTTTTTTTGACAAATAAGCAACAGTAGAAGCAAAAATAAATCCTCTAGACTCAATAGCGGCTATTTTATCAAATTTAATTTCATCACTGATCTTCACGATTTGATCGACAGAAAATTTGAAAGCTTCGGGATCTTTAATTAAAGTAGTAATATCTCTAAATAAAATTCCCTTTTTAGGATAATCAGGAATAGATCTTATATATTTTTTTAAATTCATATTTAGCTTCAATATCTAACAAAAAAAGGCTAAATTTTAAATAATGAAAAAAAGAATTCTTGGGATAATTGGCGGGAGCGGCCTTTACAATATTGAAGGTCTTCAAAATGTTAAATGGAAAAAGATTTCATCTTCCTGGGGAGATCCTTCTGATAAGCTACTTTCTGCTACTTTTAATAAGGAAGAAGTTTATTTCTTACCAAGGCATGCCAGAGGACATAAAATCAATCCCTCCAATATAAATTTTAGAGCGAATATAGAGATTTTAAAAAAGGTTGGGGTTACTGATATAGTATCTGTTTCTGCTGTTGGATCACTTAAAGAACATTTAGTTCCAGGATCTTTTGTTGTCGTTGATCAATTTATTGATAGAACTTTTGCAAGGGTAAAAACTTTTTTTGATAAAGAAATTGTTGCTCATGTTTCTATGGCAAAACCCACAAGCCCAGGTTTGATGAAATGCTGTGAGTCTGCACTGATAAAAAGTAATATTCCTCATCAAGTAGGTGGAACTTATTTAGTTATGGAGGGTCCACAATTTTCAAGTTTAGCTGAGTCGAAAATGTATCGTTCATGGAAAGCAGATGTTATTGGAATGACTAATATGCCAGAAGCAAAACTAGCAAGAGAAGCTGAAATTAGATATTGTACTGTTGCCATGGTAACAGACTTTGATTGTTGGCACCCTGATCATGATGAAGTTGATGTTCCAACAGTTATTAAAACACTACAACAAAATGCTGCTAACGCCCAAAATATGATTATTGAAATAATAAAAACATTTAAATCTTTCAATATAAAGAATGACCCGGCTAATGATTGTCTAGATATTGCAATTATCACTCAACCAAAATTTCAAACAAAAAGTACTATTAAGAAATTAAGATTTATTGCTGGAAGAGCTCTTAAAAAAAAATGAAAATAGCAAGTAAATCTTATAGAACTATTTGGTTTGAAAATAATTTAGTAAAAATTATAGATCAAACAAAACTCCCTCATAAATTTATTATAAAAGATTTAAAAACAGTTAAGGATGCAATTAGTGCTATTAAAACAATGGAAGTTAGAGGCGCTCCGTTAATTGGTGCAACAGCTGCCTATGGTTTGGTTTTATCAATAATCGAAAAAAATGATTTATCTTTTTTACAGAAATCTAGTAAGGAGCTAATTGCTTCAAGACCTACTGCAATTAATCTGAAGTGGGCAGTAGATAGAATGATAAAAAAATTAATGGGTGTAAACGTTAAAGATATTTTAAAAATAGCCCTAAATGAAGCAAAGGCCATTATAGAAGAGGATGTGAAATTTTGTAAAAATATTGGTTTAAATGGTCTTAAAATTATTGAGGAAATTGCTACTGAAAAAAAAGATACTGTTAATATTCTTACACATTGCAACGCAGGATGGTTAGCAACAATTGATTGGGGAACAGCTACTTCACCAATTTATCACGCACATCAAAAAGGAATAAAAGTTCATGTTTGGGTTGATGAAACAAGACCAAGAAATCAAGGAGCCAATCTTACATCTTATGAATTGAACGAGGAGGAAATACCTAACACCATTATT
>NHHO02000020.1 GCA_002171035.2 Candidatus Pelagibacter sp. TMED165 | reverse complement strand
AAGTAAATTCTATTTTTTTTTGGTAGATTTAGTGATTTAGGGTCTGAAGTACAAAAGTTAGCATCCATTAAAGGCATTTTGTCTATAAATCTTTTTTTGTTCATTTTCCATTCAGAATCCATTCTATCCAAGAACCATTGAGCAATTTTTATATCTGGAAAGTTTTTTTTTATTAACTTTAATGTTTCATTTTTAATTAAATCTGCATGCCCCAGTACTATTATATTGGGCACATAATTACTTATAACTTCTACTAATTTATTATTTAACTTTTTTGATCCATTAAGATCATTAATATTTCTGTAGTAACTAACTATATCTCTATCACTAAATTCTAAAACGCTATGATTTAATCTTATAAAACCATTATTAATTCTTCTACCGGTGTTGTAAAAAAGTCTACCATTATGTCTTTCATTAAAATTTGTAACATGTAATATTTTTAATTTTTCTTTAGGATTTCTAAATTTATTAATTTTAGTTTTATATATCTTTAGAATTTCAACTCTATAATTATCAATTAAATCAGATATATATTTATTAGTTAAGTAAAAGTTTTTAAGAGATAGTTTTTGTAATTTCTTTCTATGGATTTTATTTTTTATTAGATTATCTATTGAGTTAAAAACTGCCTTTTTACTTAATGACCTAATAATAACACCATTAGTTATTGTTTCTGGCAATCCGCCTCTGTTAGATATAATAACTGCACAGCCTCTACTAGAAGCTTCTAAACTTGTACGCCCGAATGGCTCCTCCCATCTGGAGCACACAACAGCAATACTACTTCTTTTATATATATTTAGAACTTTTTTGTGATTTAAAAAACCTAATATTTTTAAATTCTTATGCTTAGCTTTAATTATTTCTCTGGACTCATCTCCAACTACTATTGACTTCCAATTTTTATGCTTATCTAATATTTTACTTATACTATGAGCAAATAAATCATATCCTTTAGCATTGTTGAGTTTTCCTACAAAGGTTATTAGTTTTTCTTTTTTTTTAATATTTACTTTTTCCCTATCTATGCTTTGATGAATTACTTGTAGTTTAGATGACTTATCGTAAAATTTTTCTAATTTATTTAGGAATCTTTTTTTTGACCACTCACTATTAAATATTATTTTTGAGCATATATTTAAAAGATTTAAACGCTCTGAGGTTTTCTTTGAACCATTCATTGTTAATGGATCGTTATGAAAATAAAGAACTAGTTTTGAATTAAGTTCGTTACTCAGATAATCAATATATATAGGTCTATTATGAATTTCAATGATGTCAGAAGGGTAATTTTTTTCTAAAGAAATAAACTTTTTTACATATTCAACACTTTGACTAGATAAAAATTTTCTTCTAAGAGAAATATTTACATAATTAATAGAATATTTTTTGTTAAATTTTGTATTTCCATAAACCGTTATCTTATTCTTAAATTTACTTAATTTAGAAACTGAATTTATAAAAATTGAGACAGCACCAGGATATTCTGGCGAAAAATTTTCTTTATAAGGTAGTAAAATAGAAATCTTCATTTATTTTTTTTTAAGTTATTCCTTAAAGTTCTATTATTTTTTATAAAATATTCTCTAGAAATTGCTTTATTTTTTGAATTAATTAATTCTTTATAAATTATTTTCCATTTTCTACCTCTAGTAAATTTTGCTCCTTTTCCATTATTATGAAGAATTAATCTTTTTTTTAAATTTTTTGTGTAACCTACGTATGTTACAGAATTTTTTTCTATAGATTTGAGCATATATACATAATAGCTCATGATATAAGAATTAGTAACCTTTTGAATCAGCTGTTTTTCTTGTTTCTTTTAATTGACCTAAAGCCGCTTTGGCTCCAGCGCTCATAAAACGTTGATCTGCTCCAACTGTTACTAAATTAAAACCAGTTTTAATCATCTTTTTTGCATATTCNGGNGTTNCNTTATGAATACCNGCNAANANNTTATGTTTTTTNGCATGTTCNANAATTCTTNNTATTTCANNATGANNCTTTGAACCATCTTCTCTGTCAAAAGCTGGTGACTCACCTACAGCTAAGCTTAAGTCTGCTGGACCAATATAAATACCATCTAATCCAGGTGTAGTCATTATTTCATCTAAGTTATTTAGAGCTTCTTTAGTTTCTATCATTGCTAATTTTAATATTTCATTATCAGCATGTTTGGCATAGTCTGAACCACCATAAAGTAAACCTCTGATAGGTCCAAAACTTCTATATCCTCTTGGTGGATAAAGACAAGCATTAACAAAATTTTCAGCTTCTTTTTTATTACTTACCATTGGACAAATTATTCCATAACAACCTGCATCTAAAATTTTCATTATTTGACCTGGTTCATTCCAATTAACTCTTGCTAAAGGTGTAGTATCAGTTGTTGATATTGATTGTAACATTTGAAGAGCATTCGGGTAATCTACAACACCGTGTTGCATATCTATAGTTAATGAATCCCAACCTTGATGAGACATTACCTCAGCAGAAAAAGAACTTGGAATTTGAAGCCAACCATTAATAATCGGCTTTCCATCTTTAAACATTTGTTTTAGTTTATTTTTTCTCATATTAATAATTGATGCCAAAGTGAGTATATTTAATATTCAAATAATCTTTAATAGCCATTGAACCGCCTTCTCTTCCATAACCTGTTTGTTTAATCCCTCCAAAAGGAACTTCAGCAAATGCAACTGCTGGAGTATTAACTGCGCATGTTCCAGCTTCCATTTGTTCGGAGACGATATGAGCATTTTCTAATGAATTTGTATAAACATAACTAGATAAACCTAAATCATTTTCATTTGCTCTTTTAATAACTTCATCTCTATTTTTAAATGAAAGAATTGGAACCAATGGGCCAAAAGGTTCCTCTTTCATAATAGTAAAATTATCTTTAACGTTATCAAAGATTGTTGGTTCATAAAAATAACCCTTATTAAAACCTGCGGGGCGTTTACCTCCACAAATAATTTTAGCACCTTCTTTTTTAGTCGTTTCAACTAACTTTTCTATGTCTGATAATCTTTTAGCTGTAGTTAATGGACCTAAAATTGTATCTTTATCCATCCCATTTCCTATTTTTAATTTTGTAACCTTATTGACTAATGTTNTAGTAAACTCATCTTTTTTATTTTCATGAATATAAAATCTAGCTGGAGAAATACAAACTTGTCCATTATTTCTGAATTTTGCAGTTATAGCCATGTCTGTAACTTGATTAATATCTACGTCATCAAATACTATAAAAGGAGAATGTCCACTTAATTCCATTGTTACTCTCTGAACTTTATCAGCAGCTTGTTTTAAAATTAATTTACCTACTCTAGTTGAACCTGTTATTGAAACTTTTTTAACAATATTTGATTCTATTAATTGTTGAGATACTTTTGCGGGTTCACCTGAAAGTAAATTAACTACACCTGGTGGTACACCTGCTTCATGGATAATATTTGTAAGCTCCATTACAGAACCTGGAGTGATAACATCAGGTTTACATATAACAGAACAACCTGCAGCTAAAGCCGTCGAAATTTTTCTAGAAGCCAAAATTATAGGAAAATTCCATGGAATTAATGCGGCCACTACACCCACTGGTTCATATTTTACGTACATCCTTGTATTCGAAAACCTACTTTCAACTATTTCACCTCTTATTCTTTTCGTTTCTTCAGAATTCCATTCAAATATATCTGCTGCCCCACCAACCTCTCCTATTCCTTCAGAAAGTGGTTTTCCAACTTCTAAGGTTAACCACTTAGCAAGTGTTTCTTTTTTTTCTCTCATTAAGTCAGCAATTTTTCTTATAATCTTTGATCTTTCCCAAGGGGGAGTTTTTCTCCAAATTTCTAATCCTTTTTCTGCAGCCTTAAGAGCTTTTTCTACATCGTTCTGTGTTGCTTTAGATGCTTTACCGAGTACTTCTTCGGTTGCAGGATTAATTACATCGTAAGTTNCACCATCGGAAGATTTTTGCCATTTCCCATCTATATATTGTCCAAATTTTTCGTACATAAATATTTTATATAATTATTGAATAAAAAGAATTATTTCAATAAGTTATAAAGAATTTATGAAAAACATTCAACTTACTTGTGCTCACGCACTAGTAAAATTTTTAATTGCACAAAAAACATTAATAGACGGAAAGAAAGTGCCACTATTTCCCGGTGTCTTTGGAATTTTTGGTCATGGAAATGTTGCTTGCTTGGGCCAAGCTTTACAAGAAAATCAAAAAGACCTTCCAACTTGGAGAGGTCACCACGAACAAAATATGGCTTTGACAGGTATAGCTTATTCACGATCTAAAAGAAGAAGACAAATATTTATTGCAACTTCATCTGTAGGACCTGGTTCAACTAATATGGTAACAGCAGCAGCTGTAGCGATGAGTAATAGAATACCAATATTATTTTTACCTGGTGACACGTTTGCTAATAGATTGCCTGATCCAGTTTTACAACAAGTAGAGCATTTTAATAATCCAACGATGACGGTAAATGATGCTTTTAAACCTGTTACTAGATATTTTGATAGAATCACAAGACCAGAACAAATTATTTCTAGCTTACAGCAAGCTGTTCAAATAATGCTTGATCCGGCTGACTGTGGACCTGCGTGTATTTCACTAAGTCAAGATATACAAGGAGAAACTTTTGATTATCCTGAAGATTTTTTTAAAGAAAGAATTCANACAATCAGAAGGCCGAGACCTGATGATTATCAAATAAAAGAAGCTGCTAAATTAATCAAAAAATCTAAAAAGCCAATTATAATATCAGGAGGTGGGATTTTTTACTCTGACGCTATGAATGAATTAGATGAATTTTCTAAAAAACACAATATACCTGTTACTCAAACAATAATGGGATATTCTACAATGAAAAAAAATCATTCCCATTATACTGGAGCCATAGGTGGTCTTGGAGGTAAAGCAGCAAATAATTTATCGAAAGAAACTGATGTTGCTATCGCAATTGGAACTAAATTAGCTGACTTTACAACAGGTTCATGGTCAAATTTTGAAAATCCCGATTTTAAATTAGTATCAATTAATACTGCAAGGTTTGATGCTAATAAACATATGGCTCAAGCTATAATAGGAGACGCGAAAGTGACATTAAATGAACTTTCTCAAGCGCTTGGTAAGTGGAAATCGCCTAATGATTGGTACGAAAAATCAAGAATAGAATTAAAAAACTGGGAAAAATACGTTGATAAAGAAAGTGGTCCGACAAATCAAAAATTACCAAGTTATGCGCATGTAATTGGTGCTTGCTATAGAAATTCTGATCCAACTGATATAGCTGTTACAGCAGCAGGAGGATTAGTTGGAGAAGTTGTTCAGGTTTGGAAACCTAGAGAGCTTAACACACATGAGACAGAATGGGGTTTTAGCTGTATGAGCTACGAAATTTCAGGTGCTCTAGGTATAAAAATGGCAAATCCTGATAAGGAGGTAATTTCTTTCGTTGGTGATGGCTCTTATTTGCTATACAATTCAGATATTTATAGTTCAGTAATAACTAATAATAAATTAATTATAATTGTTTGCGACAATGGAGGTCATGCTGTAATTAATAGACTTCAATTATATAAAGGTGGAAAAGAATTTAATTGTTTATTAAAAAGTTCTAAAACTCCAAATTTAGTATCCGTTGATTTCGCAAGTCATGCTAAAAGCTTAGGTGCTAATGGAGAACATGTAAACTCCATATCTGAGTTAGAAGTAGCATTTAAACGTGCAAAAAAATCAAAAAAAACATATATAATTTCAATTCATACAGACGGATACCAATGGTTAGAAGGATCAGCTTATTGGGAAAGCCCCACTCTATCAATTCCAAAAAATGATGAGAATAAAAAAGCCCTTAAAGAACATCTTGAAGGAAAGCGTAAGCAAAGAAAAGGTGTTTAATATTTATGAATAAAGTTTTTAAGGTAGGCCTAATTGGTTGTGGCCATATTTCTGAAACTTATTTCAGGGCACATGAATATTTCAATAACTTTAGAATTATAAAATGTGCTGATATTAATATGGAAAGTGCAAAGAAATGTGCAAGCCATTATAATATTATTCCTGTAACAGTTGATGAAATATTAATTGATAAAGAAATAGAAATTATCTTAAATTTAACAATACCAAGTNCACATTTTGAAATATCAAAAAAAGCTTTAATGAATAATAAACATTTTTATGCTGAAAAACCTATGGCAATAAATTTTAAGGATGGACAGAAATTATTAGAGCTATCAAAAAAAAATAACTTATATGTTGGAAATGCACCAGATACTTTTTTGGGAGGAGGTATACAAAAGGCAAGGGAACTTATAGATAATGGTATAGTAGGAAATATTAAATTAGGTAATGCTATTTTTGCTTTTCCTGGAGTTCAATCATATCATCCAAATCCTGAACCATGGTTTGCTGATAAAGAAGGTGGGCCAGTTATAGATATGGGCCCTTATTATTTTACTGCATTAGTAAATCTTCTAGGACCTGCAAAACAGGTTCAGGGTAGATGTTTAAAAGTTTTTAAACAAAGAGAAATTGGTATAGGTCCAAAAAAAGGAAAAACTTTTAAAGTTGAAACTCCAACTACTTACTTGGCTACAATCCAATTTGAAAATGATTGTATTATTCAAATAACATTGTCTTTTGATGTGGTTTCACATCAAAGAAATCACATAGAATTATATGGAGAAAAAGGATCTATAATAGTACCAGATCCAAATATGTTTGGAGGTTCTGCTTTTGTGTCTGTCACAGCAGGAGGAAATTGGGGAGAACACAAAACGCATAATATGCCTTTAGGTAAAATAAATATAAAAAGTCAAAGTGCTAGAGCTAATGAGTCTGCTACAAATGCAAATTATAGAGGAGTTGGATTATCTGAAATGGCTTATTCTATTGAGCATAATCTAATTAATAGATGTAATGCAGAATTATCATTGCATATACTTGATATTATAGAGTCAACTATGAGAGCTTCACAAACTGGAGAACCTCAGGAAATTAGAACTACCTGCAAAAAACCAAAACCATTTAATTTAGATCAAATAAAAAAAATACTTATATAAGTGTTTGTCTACCTAATAGCGCTGCGCCTCTAACACCACTAGCGTCGCCATATAAAGGTTTTAAAAAAACTGTTTTTAAATTAGGTTCACTTATATATTTAGATGTATTTGATTTTATTTCATCTAGGAAATCAATTTCATTTGAAATCCCACCACCGAACACAATTGCATCAGGATCAATTGTAGTAATAATTAAAACTAATGCCCTAGATAGATGATCTTTATAAACTTTAATAAATTCTAAAGCTTTATTTTCTTTTTTTCTGTAATTATAAAAAATTTTTTCTGCTTTAAGTTTTTCTTTGAATTTAATGTAATAATTTCTTTCTATAGATTTACCAGATAAAAAACCCTCAATTCTATCATTAAAGTTTAATTTATTAGAATATTCTAAATCATCAACTTTAGACAATGGCATTTGATTTAAGCTCCATTCTCCACCTAATCCATTAGATCCCGATATTATCTTTTTGTTAATTACCAGTCCACCACCACAACCAGATCCTAAAATGATACCAAAAACTGTTTCATAATGACTAGCAGATCCATCAATAGACTCTGACAAACTAAAACAATTAGCATCATTATCTATGAAAATATTATTATCTAATTTTTTTTTTATATCTTTAATAAGGTTTTTTTTATTAAGCCATAAAGAATTATGTGCATTCTTAATTAACCCAGTAGTTTTATCTACTGAGCCAGGATGACATATGCCAACATTATAATTTTTATTTTTTTGTAATTTAAGTATTATTTCAATAATCTCTTTAACAGTTTTATTATATGAGTTAGGTGTTTTAATCCTATTTCTTATTATTTCTTTGTTTAATTTATCTAATAGAACGTATTCTATTTTAGTTGCTCCAAGATCAATTCCAATTTGCATTATTTTTTTGCTAGTCTATCTATCTCTTCTAATTCTACTTCTAGCTTATTAAGCTCTTCTCCTCCAGCCATCATACTTAAAAGTTTTTCTCTTGATATATCTTTTTTATTGTATGTTCCTAAACTTTTACCTCTATTCAGGACTGTAAAACTATTTCCAACTGGATAAGCATGGTGAACATTGTGAGTAATCAAAATGACTGCTAATCCTTGTGAGGCAGCCTTTACAATATATTTTAAAACAACTGAAGCTTGATGAACACCAAGAGCAGAAGTTGGTTCATCTAAAACTAGAACCTTAGCTCCAAAATAAATAGCTCTACTTATAGCTAAACATTGTCTCTCTCCACCTGACATTGTGCCGACAGCTTGGGATGGGTCTCTAATATCAATCCCAATTTGAGCCATTCGTTCTGCAGCTATTTTATCAGCCTTTTTAATATCAAAAATCTTAAAAAAAGGTACTCCTTTTTGTGGTTCTCTACCCATAAAAAAATTTCTAGTAACACTCATTAAAGAAACTAGCGCCAAATCTTGATAAACGGTTGCTATACCCATATCCAAAGCGTCTCTCGGTGAGTCAAATATAATTTTACTACCATCAATAATAATTTCACCTTCATCAGGTTTATGAACACCAGCTAATGTTTTGATTAAAGTAGATTTTCCTGCACCATTGTCCCCTAGTAAACACATAATTTCACCTTTTTTTAATTTCATTGTAACGTCTTTAAGTGCAATTACTTTGCCAAAAAACTTACTTATATTATTGAACTGAATTAGATAATCATTCATTACTTACTCTCCGTAACTTTTCTACGAATATAATTATTAAACAGGACTGCAATTAACATCATAGCTCCCAAGAAAACTTTGAACCAATCTGTATCAACATCAGTATAAAATATTCCCATAGAGACTGTACCAAAAATTAAAGCTCCAAAAGCTGCTCCAATTGCAGATCCATATCCACCCGTTAACAAACATCCGCCTACCACTGCTGCCGCTATAGCTTCTAATTCTTTAAGACTACCCCGCATTGTATCAGCTGAACCTGCATCTAAAACCTGAATAGTTGCAAATAATGTAGCTGCAACTGCTGTACAAATGAATAGGCCAATTTTAACCCTTCCAACTGGGACACCTACATTTGTAGCTCCGTTTTTATCTCCGCCTGATGCAAATATCCAATTACCATACCTTGTTTTCATGAGTATCCATGTAGCTAATATAGTTAAAGCAACAAACCACATTACAGATGGAGGAATACCAGTTGCTAAAGGAGTTCCGTCAGTTCTTAAAGCGATCAAATTCATAGATCCTAACCAAGTAAATAACCACTTAAAGGTATCTGTAGCAAAAATCCATGCCAAAGGATCATTATCAATCAGGACTCGTAGTCCAGGTACTTGAGTTCTACCTGTAATCAATCTAGTTATTGCTAAAGTTGCACCTCTCAAAATAAACAACATTGCTAATGTAACTATAAATGATGGTAAACCAGTTCTTACAACCAGAATTCCGTTAAAGTACCCTATTAAAACTGCCATTGAAAAAGCAAAAATAATACTAGTCCATAGTGGCCAACCCCAGTAAATAGCAGGTATTGCTATACATATCCCTGCAAAACCAATCATAGAACCAATCGATAAGTCAAATTCTCCACCTATCATTAACATGGCAGCAGCGATTGCAATAATCCCTAAATTTGCAGATACATCTAAAAAATTTAACATTCCAAATGCACTAAACATTCCAGTGTCACCCGCTACTATTCCAAAAAAAATAAATACAAGAATTGAACCGCCTAGAGCTCCAAGTTCTGGTCTATTCAACAATGTTTTAAGATTAGAAACTTTTTTTAATCTTTCGTCATTATTTTGAGCATTCTTTGATTTAATACTTTTAGATTTTATTGACATATCTACAAAAAAATTTAAAAAAAAAGGCCTAGTAAAAATATTACTAGGCCTTCTTAATATATCTTTTATCTATAACCTTGAGCAGCCCATTTAATTACACTATTTGCGTTCTTAGGTGTAACAAATCCTGGACCTGTCATAACTACACCTGCTGGCATAGTTCCGTATCTCATATATTGTGCAAAAATAGCTATAGGTAAATATCCTTGAAGATATTGCTGTTGATCAATTAGAAATTCAACTTTACCAGCTGCAGCTGCTTTAAGCATTCCAGGTGACATATCAAATGTTCCTAATTTTACTTTTCCAACTTTACCAGCTGACTCCAAAGCTTTTAAAGCAGCTTCACCAGAAAGACCTGCTCCAAGTGTTAAAATTGTATCAACACCACTTAATTTAGCAGCTACTGCTTTTTGAATTTCAGTTGGGTCATTTGATGTTCCAAGAATCTCAACAGATCCTCCAAAACCCTTTTTAAAACCAGCACATCTTCTATCTAAAGCGACGTTACCTACTTCATGATTAACACATAAAGCTTTTTTACCACCGGCAGCTTTCATTTTTTGACCTCCACCAACACCAGCCTCAAACTCTGTTTGACCTACGTGAGCACTAATGCCTAATTTCATATAATCATCTGAACCAGAGTTCATTGAAATTACAGGTATACCAGCAGCTATTGCATTCTTTACAGATTTTCCTAACGCAGCTGCATCAGGCAAAGTAATTACTATACCTTTTGGTTTTTGTGAAACAGCATTGTTAATCATTTTTGCCATTTCTACCATATCGAATGTAGCTGGAGCTGTATAACTGCAAGAAATTTTCATATCTTTACAAGCTTTATCTACACCATTTTTTGCAACTGACCAAAAAGGATCATTTGCTTGCC
The DNA here is from genome assembly GCA_002171035.2 of Candidatus Pelagibacter sp. TMED165. The sequence continues at coordinate 7,345 of NHHO02000020.1, read as the reverse complement.
CATGAGAAACTACAATAATGTCAACTGCAAAAGCAGATACTGACATTAAAGCCGTAGTAATTAGAGCAACTATTGTTAAATATATTTTTTTCATTGTTCCCCTTTATTGTTAATTAATTTTTGAATTAAAACAAAAATATTACTAAATTTCTACAGTAAAATTTTTCAGATTAATAAAATACAACTTGAAGTAAGTATTTATATCGTAATTTTTATTAACTTTTTTGCTCTATCTGATTTTATAGCGCTTTCAGCTAATTCCAATGCTTTATAACCGTCTTGAAGAATAGATCTGGGCAATAAATTTTGATTAAGATATTTTTCTAAATCGTTTAATTGTAATTTATATGCCTCTTCATATCTTTCTATAAAAAAATTTTGAAATTTTTTTTTTATATTAGTTGAATTATGTGTGTACAATTCACTTTCATTTTGCCTTTTGTTACCAGACAGTAACATTCCATTAGAACCGAATAACTCAACTCTTTGATCATATCCATAAGAACAATGTCTAGAGTTAGTTATAACACAAATTACCCCTTTTTGTGATTTCATAATGACAGAGGCGCTTTCGTAATCTTTAATTTTATTGTAGAATTTTTTAAATGAAGATCCAGTAGCAAACATCTTGGTAATTTTATCTTTACCAAGATAAAATCTACATAAATCAAAATCATGAATCATCATGTCTTTAAAAATACCGCCTGAATTTTTTAAATATTTTAAAGTTGGTGGCGCAGGATCTCTACTAGTAATAATAATTTTTTCTAAATTTCCAATTTTATTTTTTTCTAAAGATGTCTTTAAACTATAATGTCCAGGGTCATATCTTCTATTAAAACCAAGTTGAATTTTATAATTATATTTAATAATTTTACTAATACTTTTCTTAATTTTTAATAGGTTTAAATCTAAAGGTTTTTCACAAAAAATAGCCTTTTTAAAACTGACAGATTCTTCAATAAATTTTATATGGGTATTAGTTGGGCTTGCAATAAATATTAAATCTATTTTTTTATCTTTTAAGGCTGTTTTATAATTTTTAATAATTTTAACAGAATATTTTTTTGATATTTTATTGGGATTTTTTAATAAGGGATCATACAAATACACAAGTTTATAGCCTTTATGATAAAATAGATTTTCTGCATGCATTTGACCTATTCTACCAAAACCAAATAAGGCTACTTTAATCATATTATCTTTAACCATTTTTTTTTGATAGATGACTTAACGCATGCATCAATAAATTTTGCAGTTAGTAAACCTTCATACGCATTTGGATAATAAAATTTTTTTTTAGAATTTGGGTTCTTAATTTTCATAGCAATTTCTTTATATATATTTGAAAAAGCACTCAAGTAACCCTCTGGGTGTCCATATTTTATTCTTGAAAATTTATTTGAAAAATTACTTTCGTTAAAACCTCGTTCCAAAATTTTAGTAGCACCATTAGCATTACTATATCTCAAATAATTTGGATCATTTTGTACCCATTCAAAGCTTCCTCTTGTGCCGAATACTCTTATGCGCAATCCATAAACCCCGCCTTTAGCAGTGGTAGACGCCCATAACAATCCTTTAGCACCATTTTCATAATTAATAAAAACTTGAGCATTTGTATCAAATTTAATTTTTTTTGAATATTGCTTGATATCAGCAAATAAACTTGATCCTTTCAAACCAGTTATATAATTACAAAGATGATAAGCGTGTGATCCTATTTCATTTAAAACTGTAGAAACTCCGGCAATTTTATTATCTAATCTCCATCTAAATATCTTTTTTGCATTTTTAGGATTTACTTTTTTACCATTAGACCAATCTTGAATGTATTCAACATTAATATATTCAATATTTCCTAATTTTCCATCTTCAACTAATTTTTTTGCATGTCTTACCATTGGATAGGCAGAATAATTATGTGTTAATCCATAAATAGTTTTTTTATTTTTTATAATTGTTTTATAAAGTTTTTTTGCCTGAGTTAAATTAGCTGCAAAAGGCTTGTCTGAAATTACGTGAATATTATTTTTTATAAAATATTCAGCAATCACTTGATGAGTACTTGGGGGAGTCATAATTGCTACAACCTCAACTCCATTTTTCCTATTTTTTTCCTTAAAGTATAATTCTTTAAAGTTTTTATAACATCGACTTTTTTCAATACCTACACTTGAACTAAATGATTTGTTAATTTTTATATTTCTAGAAAAAACACCCGCAACTACCTCATATTCATTATCTAATCTTGAAGCTATTCTATGAACATTTCCAATCCATGATCCCGGTCCACCGCCAATTATGCCTAATTTAATTTTTTTTTTCATTTGAACATTAGTTATTAATAAATAATATACAAACTTTAAGTAATTTGAAATAAATTCTTTATGACAATTAAATTAGGAGTAGCACCTATAGCTTGGAGCAACGATGACATGCCAGAATTAGGTGGCGATACTTCATTGGAACAGTGTCTGTTGGAAGCTAAAATGGCTGGTTTTAGCGGAATCGAATCTGGTGGAAAATTTCCGACTTCATCTTTAGAATTATTACCAAAATTAAATAAAGTTAAACTACAACTTTGTTCAGGTTGGTACGGAGCTAAATTGCTGAAAAATTCAGTTAAGGAAGAATTTAATCTTATGAAACCACAATTAGAATTATTTAAAGATTGCAAAGCTCCGTGTATGGTATTTGCAGAAATAACAAATTCAATTCAGGGTGATCCAGTCAAACCTTTGTCAAAGAGACCAATTATGAAAAAAGAAGATTGGAATTTATTAATTGTTAGAATTAATGAATTAAGCAAAATGATGATTAATGAAGGAATGCCAATGGCTTATCACCATCATATGGGCACAGTAATTGAAACTCAAAATGACACAATTAGACTAATGGAAAATACAAATGACAGTGTTAAATTATTAATTGATACTGGCCATATGTTGTTTGCAAAAGGTAATTCCATAAAGCTTGCAGAAGATTTTGCATCAAGATTAATTCATGTTCACTGCAAAGATATTAGAAAAAAAGTATTGGAAAATTCATTAGAAAATGACTCTACTTTCAGGCAAGCTTTCTTGGATGGTGCTTTTACAGTTCCAGGTGATGGTTGTATAGATTATAAACCTTTTCTTAAAGTTTTAAAAAAAAATGATTATAAAGGCTGGTTAGTTGTTGAAGCAGAACAAGATCCATCTAAAGCTAATCCATTAAAGTATGCCAAAATTGGATATAACTATCTTAGTCGAACTGCAAAAGAATGTGGCTTTGAAATAAGTAATTAACGATATATAGACACAAGTTCATTATTACCAGCGGCGACGCAAGGTGATTTTATACATGTGCCTATGATCCATTCAGAACCAGGTTCTGCCGAAAAATCAATATCCGAAACAAAAATTATTCCTTTATTTGTTGATTGGCCCGCTTTTCCCTCTGCTTCAATTCTAGGATCACTTACTGCTTGGATTATATTACCTTCAATAGAGTAAGGATTTTTTAATTCAACATTATTTAATAAATATTCGACTATTTTATTTGCAGTCCATTTAAGGCTACAATTCTCACCCCAAGACGTTTTTTGATTAGGATTTTGATCACATTTCATAACTTCTTCGTTAATAATATCAGTTATAACAGAATGATTTTCTATTATTGCATTGGCTCTACTTTCAACAGCTGACCTGGTTGTAGCTGTCCATATTAACATTGACAAAACATATATAAATGAGGAAAAAACTAATAACTCTAATAGTCCGAAATTCTTTAAAAAAAATTTTATATTAATCATAGTTTTACTATCATAGATTTATGAATTTTATTTTCAAAAAAATCAATGACATTTTTTGCCGTTTCAATTCCCATACGAGAAGTGCACTCTTTAGTAAAAGTAGCAGTATGTGGACTTAATAAGACTTTTTTATTTTTAATAAGAGGATTGTCTAACTCGATTGGTTCTTTTGCAAAAACATCTAACCCAGCCCCAAATATCAAGTCTTCATTTAAAGCTTTGTCTAAATCTACTTCATCTATAATCCCACCTCTTGCAGTATTGATAATTATGGCATTTTTTTTCATAGTTTTAAGCTTATTGTAATTTATTAGATTTTTTGTTTTTTCGGTTAACGGCATATGAATTGATACAAAATCTGCCTTTTTTAATGAATTATCAAGGTCATCAACTTTTTCACCGCCATATTCATTAATTGTTTTAGCATCTAAAAAAGGATCATAAATTTTTACTTTCATATCAAAACTTAAACAACGTTTTATTAAGCTTTTACCTATTCTGCCGAAACCTAGAATAAGGATTTCTTTATTAAGTAATTCAAAGGTTTTTATATTTATGACTCCTTGTTTAAAATTACCTGATCTTACTTTCTGATCATATTGTGTAATTCCTTTTATTAATGATAGCATCATATAAAAAACGTGCTCAGCAACAGCAACGGCATTAGCAGTAGCAGTAATTAGTAAAGTAATATTATTTTTTTTTAAATACGATAAATCAACATTATCATATCCTACACCGTGTCTTGAAATGACTTTTAATTTTTTACAATGATTTAAAACGTTAGGTAACAATTTAGATACCCTAAGAGTGCATCCATCAAAATTTGGTAGTTTATTTATTAGGTTTTTTTCACTTACGTCATTAATAATTTCAAATTCAAAATTAGGATGATCTTGAAATAATTTTATACCATCTTCGTGAATATTTTCTATTACAGCTATTTTGTACATTTTAAATCCTTATGGCGGTCCCAAGGGGAATCGAACCCCTCTTTGTTGGATGAAAACCAACTGTCCTAACCGATAGACGATGGGACCATATTTTAGTGGTTCTTATTAACAGAAATATCATCGATAATAAACTCTACTTTTTTTTGTCCCCTCCATTCATTCAGCGACAATTTTCCAACAATGTTGAATATTTTCTTATTTTTATTAAGTAAATATGCCCCAACTTCACTCTGAGTGGCATTAAAAGCTATAGTGTTTATAGAAGAGCCATCAGGAGCTAATAAAACAGATTTAATATGATTTTCACCGATAATTTTAGAATTTAAAGATTTAAGATTCTCTATTAGAAATTTAGGTTCAGAATTACCAGAGCCAAAGGGTGATAATGAGTATACTTTGTTAAAAAAATCTAAATTTAAAGCTGAAGGGGAAATAATACTATCTATATGTAACTTTTTTTCTACAGAAATATTTATGTTTAAAGTTTTAAATTTTTTGATTGCAAATTTTCTAAATTCATCAATATTTTTTTCAGCAATCGTAAAACCTCCTGCCATTTTATGACCACCTCCTTTTAAAAGAAGGCCCTCTTGAACTGCACTTATAATAACTGAGCCTATATCATATCCAAATACAGAACGAGCTGACGCTTTGCATAAAGGTTTATTTATAGAAATTATTACAGTAGGTTTATTATATTTGTCTTTAATTCTAGAAGCTATTATTCCAATAATCCCTTCATGCCAATTTTTTCCACTTAAAACTATTACTGGATCGGAAAAATCTTTTAAATTTTTAAAAACATCATTTAATAAATCTTTTTCAATATTTTTTCTTTCTTCATTATAAATATTAAGCTCAGTTGCTAATTTAAACGCATTTTTTGTATTCATATTCAATAATAAATTCGCACCATGGGAACATTTTCCTACACGTCCTCCAGCATTAATTCTTGGACCAAGAACGTATCCTAGATGATAAGGCGTAGGATCAGTATCTATTTTGCAGATATCTAGTAAGGTTTTTAATCCCAAATTTTTTTTTAATTTTAATATTCTTAAACCTTGTTTAACAATTGCTCTATTCAAGCCAATCAATGGAACTACATCACAAATAGTGCCTAAAGATACTAAATCAAGATAATTCATTAGATTAGGCTCATTTATATGATTTTGTTTAAACCAATTAATTGTTCTTAATTTTTTATTTATAGAAATTAGGAACATAAAACATACGCCTGCTGCACATAAATAGTTAAGATTTGATTTATCGTCATATCTATTTGGATTTACTATAGATTGAGCTTTTGGTAATTTTATTTCTGACTGATGATGATCAAGAACTAATACATCAATATTATTATTGTAGGCATATTCAATTGGCTCAAAAGATAGAGTGCCACAATCTACAGTAAATATTAATTGAACTTTTTTTTTTATTAAATTTTCGAAACCTTTGTTTGAAGGTCCATATCCCTCCGTCTTTCTATCTGGTATATAAATTTCAAAATCACGTTTAATTTGATTAAAATATCTACCAAGTAAAGCAGTAGCTGTAGCTCCATCTACATCGTAATCTCCAAATATTCCAATTTTTTCATTATTTAAAATCGCTTGTATGGTTCTATCGGTCGCTTTGTCCATATCTTTAAGTGTACTCGGATTAGGTAGATAATTTTTTATAGTTGGATCTAAATAGTTTTTAATTTCCTCTTTTTTTATTTGTTTAATTGCTAAAAGTTTAGATGTTATTTCATCCAAGAAGAAATTTTCTTTAATAAAATCTACAAAATTACTATCAAAGTCTTTATACACCCATCTTTTTCCAGTGACTGAAATAGAACTCATTTTTTGTGGATATTAGTTATTGATTTAATTGTATTGCTACCTTTGTGCAGTATAAAAGATGATGCGTGAAATTCTTTTCCTGTATCTTTTATTCCATTTAGTAATTCACCGTTCGTAATCGCTGTCGCGCAAAATAACACATCTCCTTTTATCATTTCATCAATATTATATTTTTTTGTAAAATCTTTAATACCCATCTTTAAAGCTCTTTTTTTTTCTTCATCATTTAGAACTAATCTTGTTTGAATTTGTCCACCTAAACAGCTGAGAGCTGCAGCAGCTAACACTCCCTCTGGCCCTCCACCTATGCCCATATATATGTCTACTGGAGATTTTTCATTTGCTACATATATTGCTCCAGCTACGTCTCCATCAGGAATAAATTGTATGTTTACATCCATTTTTTTTAGTTCTGCGACTATTTTATCATGTCTTGGTCTTTTTAAAATACACGCCGTTAATTCGTTTGGTTTTTTTTTCATCGCTTCAGCAAGTAAAGTAATATTTTTTTCTACTGTATTATCTAGATCTAATAAGTTTTTTGGTAAATTTTTACCAATAGCAATTTTCTCCATATAAGTATCTGGAGCTGAAAATAAATTATTTTCTTCAGTTACAGCTAAAATTGAAAATGCATTTGGTAAATTTTTTGCTACAAAATTAGTTCCTTCTAATGGATCAACGGCTATATCTAGTTTCTGCCCTATTCTTTTACCTACCTTTTCACCTATATAAAGCATAGGAGCCTC
>NHHO02000003.1 GCA_002171035.2 Candidatus Pelagibacter sp. TMED165 | reverse complement strand
AGCTTCTTGTTCTACTGGTTCATTTTGTTTTTGTGAAAATTGTTTTTCTAATTCAGTATATGCTTTAGATAAATCTTCAGCACTTTTGAATTTTTCTGGCAACCATTCAGGTCTTTCATTTTGAATACCTTGTGGTTGAGTATCAGGTGTTCTTACTTCTACTTTATTACCATTTGTATCTTCCATAGTTTCAATATTAACACCTTGTTGTTTTAAACTATCAACTTGTTCTTGTGCAGTTGGTTGTGATACATCTGAATTTATTTCAACTTTTTCAGTCATTGTTTTCTCCTATTTATTGTTATTGATTTTCAATAGATAGACTTCCTGTACTTGGGTCAATGCCGACAGCTTTATCACTATTAGTGATATGCTTACCTGCTTCAATCATAGTTCTAGGGTCTGTCATACCAGATAATGCTTGTTGGTTTTGCATCATCTGTTGTGCTTGTTGTTCTTCCTGTTGCAACTGTTCTTCACTTTTTATTAATCCTGAAATATCAATTTGATTTGCAATAGCAAATTTCTTAATAGCATCAGGTACATTAATATGTTTTGTAAGAACTTCTGCACCAAGTGTTTGAGCCATATCAGAAAGAAATTGTAATAATTTTAATCTATCTGATTGTCTCCCTAATGCCTCCATACCAACAATTATTTTAACTTTAACTAATTCTTTTGGTAATGGTGGAAGCAATTTCTTTTGCCTTAACATTGCTAATTTAATATTAACATAAGGTAATTGAAATTCTGTAGTTAAGATGCCATAAACTCCACCTAAAGCATCTTGTAATTCATTTGCAATTAATTGTACTTCTGTAGCTGTCACTCTTTCAGCTTGTCTTTGTACTGAAGCATTTAAAAGAAATGCAAATTGTAATCTTTGTTCTATTCTTTGCATTTGTTCCATTGCAACTCTAAAGTCAGCAAATTTGTTTGCTTGTAATACTGATACATCAGAACTTGCACCTTCAATAATTGCACCATTTGGTGCTTTTGCTATAGATGATGCTCTTGTTGTTCCATTAGGACTAACCATAAACAACATTTTTGCAGAAGCAGAACTTCCTTCTAATATTGCTCTAGATAATCCTTCCAAGCTACGCAAATCGCCAATAAAACTCTCAACATGTGACCTGCCATAGTTCATACCATCTATTCTATTAAATCTTAATGCTATGAATGGTAATGTTTCGTCTGTGTAATCTTTTTTATATAATATATTACCTTTAACTTCTTGATGGACATGATATTTTTTTCCATCTCTCATTACACAAGTATATAAATCACAAGTTTTACTTTCTTGTGTTTCTTGATATAATTTTGCCTGAATGTCTTTTGGTAATACATCAGGACTTACTGTTTCTTTAATAATAATTTTTTGTACTTTACCTTGTGGGTCTCTTTTAACTACATAGTTTTCTAATCTAAAAACTCTTAAACCTTCTTCAGTTAAATGTAATAAAACATTACCACTTACTATCAAATGTTTTAATGCTTCATAAACTGCAACTCTGTCATTTTGTACTTCAATATTATCCATGACAGCTTTTTCTATTTTAGCTAAACCTTCTTCAATAGTTCTTTTCTGTTCTGGTTCACCTTGTATTTTTTTATAAATTAATTCATCTACATCAATTCTAAAAAATGGTGCTTGTGGTGGAAATAAAGCTAACATCAATTTTGATGCTAAGTTCATTACCCCTCTTGCACCTATGGATTGGTAAGGTGTATGATATTCTGTGTTTGCGTTATATCCTTTGGGTGGCACAAGATGTGGAATAGTTAGTTCAGCACTCTCTCTTGCCCTCTCCAAATATGTCTCTCTATCTATCTCTAACTTTTGGTATTGACCCACTATTGAGTTTTTGTCATTATTTACAGACTTATCTGTAAGAGTATATTTCGCCATAATTAACTAGTTGGCACTTGTATGCCACTGCCTGATGATGCTAAAGGTATTCTCAAACTTCCTCTACCTAGTCTTTTTCTATTGTAGTTTGAAGCTGAAGAACCCACATTCATTCCACTTTCTGCAATATAAGGTGCTTTCTGTTTAGTAGTCGCCTTTGCCACTGTTGGTGGTGTTGCAGGAATTGGTTCAGGTGCAGGTGGTGGACTGGGTGCTTTTACTGATACGCACATATTTATGTCTCCTCTTGTACTTGTTTTTCTTTAATTAAATGATTTACGACAGACCTTTGACCTGATTTAAACCAGACTTCTTTTTCAGTCTCATTTATATCTGGGCATTTATCAGGAAAAATACTGCCTAAGTATTCAATGACTTCATTACTTATTAATGGTTTTTTTATCTTTTTTGTCATTAGATACTCCTAAAGTGGTACTTAATTGCTGTCTTTTATGTTTAATTTCTCCTGCGATTGCAGAATAACCACACATATCAATAAAATCGTCAGGATTAAACTTTCCTAACTGCGTTCTTGCTATCTTTAGCAATGTCATAAGATTAGCTACATCTTCAGGTAATATAATAATATTTAACTGTGTTTTATTTTGTAGATAACCAGACCATAACCTTGCTATATTCTCATGGTTCGCAACTTTTTCACCATGAGTATCATTTCTATCGGAACTAACTAGCTTTCTTGCTGTGTCCAATATTTTTGTACTGTCCATATTTATAACTCCATAATTTAGGTTGATTGTTTCTTGTTGTGTACTCACCATGTCGTAATATTCTTGCTAATCTTCCTTGATGGTAAGCATCTTCTACAGTCATCTTATTACGAAGAAATTCTTCAATGACTGATTTCCAATTTGCATCTATATCTTTTTTAGGGTCAAGTATTCTAGATGCCTTAACATGACCAACACCAATGCAACCTTTATAACCATCAGTTTGGTCTCCTGTTAATGTTTGTGTGCAAAAATGATAATCTGCTAATTTTAAATCAACTTTTTCTATTTGATTATCTATTATAGAACAATGCCATGCAGGTATCGTTCTCATATCTTTATCGCCAGATATAATTACACATTTATCTTTGTATTCACCTGTAGCTAATATTCCTATTGTGTCATCAGCTTCAAGATTAGGATATGATTTACATGGATAAGTTTTTTCTATCCAAGTTCGTAATGCTTTATAACAAACTGGTTTTCTAATAGACTTTCTATAAGACTTATAACTATCATCAATTTGTTTTCTAAAATTTAATATATCACTAAATAAAACTAAAAATGTACCTGCATTAGTTTTATCCATATAATATTTTAAATTTTGTGAGAATATTTGTTTAGCTATGCCGAAATCACAATGTAGTGTCCACTGGTCATGTCCCCAGTCAGTAGGTTCTTCTAATGCAGAAGCAACCTTATAAGCTAGTAAATCACCATCTACTAACATCATTTTCTTTTTATCTTTGAGAAAACTATTTAAAGTCTTCATAACTTAATCTCCTTTAGTTTTAGTATGTTTGATTTTGGAATTACTGTTGAGTTTCCACCCTCATTAACAGTGCCATCTTCATTAAAGTTGATGTCACCAATAAATACATAGTTGTTTTTAGTTGTAGATAACAACCAACCCATTGTTATACAAACTGCTGTTTTTGATTTTTTTAGTTGTGCAAAATTTTCCCAATTTGAACTACTGCAAATATCAGACCACCAACACTTATAAAATTTATATGGGAAATCATCAGGGTCTATATCTGGTAAGATAATTTTTGATTTTAATAGTTTTTTCATTTTTTTATTAAATTAAATAATCGTCTAACTAAGTAGCTTCGTAAGATTGATATAAATGTGAAAATAATACCTATACTTGTTGCTTGACTTAAAGTTGGGTAAAAACCAAATACAGGAAGAACAAATACATTTGCAATTATAGAAACAAAAAATCCTATAAAAACATTTGTAAGACTTTCTATTAAACTAAATAATTTACTTTGCATTACACTNCTAAATTAAGAAGTTCTTCTTTTGGTATGATNTGACCTTTACTAGTCCAGTTATCACCACCTTTTTTGATGGGAAACTTTTTCATAATTTTTTTGACTAAGGTGGTAGGTATTAAAACCCAAATATCTTTTTTTCTTTTATCTTTAACTAAACAATATGCTTGATAAGTAGCTTCAGTGACATTTATGCCTGATGGTTTTCCTCTACTTTCTATTTCAACAAATACATTACCAGTCTTTTGACACAATCTATCTGCTTTACACTCTACTAATCCCTCTATTGCTTCTTGAAGTTCGTTTTCTTTCGTTTGACCAAACTTTAGGTCAAGGTCAAATCTGTTAGTGTGTGTCACTCCAATTCTGTCCTACTTTTATCTCTCCATCTAATTCAGTTTTAAAATTAAAATGTTCTTGGGTTTTCTTAAAAAGTCGTTTAGCTATCATTTTAAATAATTCTATTTTTTCTTTTTTAACTACAAACTGCATTTCATCATGGACATGCAAAACCATTGCATAATCTTTACCCCATACAAAACCTTCTTTATGTAATTCTTCGTTAAATATAATTGTGCCTTGTTTAACTAGTAAAGCACCTGCACTTTGGATTAATGTATTTAAAGCTGAGTATTCAGCACTTGGTATTAATTTTCTACTATCAAGTCCTTTAATAAAACCATAGTTTAAAAATTTATCTACTACTGCATTTGTAAGATTAGTTAATGCAGGTAATTTATTTTGAAATGTTTCTCTTATTCTTTTGGCTTCGTCATAATTGACTTTAAGGATTTCACCGAGTTTTTTATTTCCTGCACCATAAATGTAAGCATATATAAAAGTTTTAGCTTTAGCACGACTGGATAATCCGAGATTTTGTTGATTGATGGTATGTATATCATCTTCCAAAAGTGTTTTTGAAAAATTTCCATTGTCATATATGTTGAGATAATGACCCAACACACGCAACTCCAAACCAGAAAAGTCAATGCCACACATAACCATATCGGTAGAAGCAGTAAATAAGGAACGAAATTCTTTACCAAATGGTGAACCACTCGCCACACACTGTGCCAAATTCGGTGAATGGTGTGTACACCTACCTGTTCTTGCACCATTTGTAATAACTTTTCCATAAATTTTTCCCTTTTTGTTTAATTTTAAATATGCTTGTTCTCCATCAGCTAGTTGTCCTAATCTTTTTGTAATCATAAGATACTCAGCTAATAGTTCTGCTTCAGGGTAAGACAGTGCTTTTAATATTTTTTCATTAACTTCTGGCTTTCCTGTTGCTGTAAATTTGTTCGGTTTCCAACCTAATACCACTTGCAGTCTATCTGCTATATGGTCTCTACTATTTGGATTAAATATTTCAGTTTTAAATTGCTCTATTGGAACACCTGCTTTTATTCCTCTTTTCTTATTATCTCTTTTATAAGTTTTAAAACCTAATGACTTCTTCCATTCAGGGAAGACTAAAGCTAGTTTATCTCCTAACTCTAATCTTCTCTTTGTAAGGATTGAATGTAGGTTCTGAGCAGAACTCTCATCAAAATTAACACCATATTCTTCTTGCTTTTGTATCCAGTATGCAAACTTATGTTCTAACTCTATTGCATCTTCAGAATAATTTTGTTGAATAATTTCTTTAAATAATAAATGTGTGACTTCAACATCTTTCTCACAGTAATCCTGCATGTCCAATGTCCATTCATCAAAAGTATTATATTCTTGAAAATCTCCTTTTCTTAAACCGACCCTATAACCCCATGCTTCTAATGAATGTTTGCCAAATAATTTAGGTGGTAATTCTTTATGTTTATAATCAAGGTCTAATCTGTTTGTCCAAATTAATCTTGAACATAAAAGTGTATCAAACAATTTACCTTTAAAATCAAAATTAAATACTTTTCTTAATGCTTTTATATCAAAACCAGTAATATTATGTCCTATTAATACTTCAGCTTTGTTTAGCAACTCTAAAGCATCATTGATGTTATTAGGATTATATGAATAGACTTCATCAGTCTCTATATCCTTGCAAACAATACAATGAACTTTATCCAGTTTTTCTAGAAACCCATTGGTCTCTATGTCTACTATCAGTTTCATTTTTTGATTTTTTCCTTCTGTAGCAACCACCACAATAATAAATTTTTTTATTATCTTTATTTTCGTAGATGTCTGATTTGCTTTCGCAAAAATCACAACTAGGTCTAACGAACATTATTGTATGAGATGTACTTTTATTTTTTCTATACTTGGTAAAAGAGGTTCAACACTTTTCAGTGCTTTCTCTATGACTTTTTTTGCTTCACTATCACCACAAACTATTAATGGAAAAATATTTTCGTATTTAATTGATTGATAAATAGCAACCATAATTGTCTTAAATGTTTGAAATGCTATTTTTTGTTGTGTTGATGATAATTTTAAATAATCAGGTGTTTCTAATAAATATTGTAAAATAAATTTAGTAAGTGCTTTTTCATTCATCAAAATTTCCTTCAGACAAACGACCAGTATCTTTATGATAAATTAAAGATGTTGCTTTACCAGTGTCACCTGAATATCTATTTTTAAGAACTCTAACTATCATTATATTACTGTCTGTTTCTGACTGTTGATTTCTTTCTAAAGATATAACTTGGTCAGACAAAGTAGCTAATGAATGACTACCTCTTAAATGTGCAAGACTAACTTGCAATCCTTCTTCATGTGAAACTTTTCCTTCAGGTCTTTTAAGATGTGAAATAACAAACATACAACAATTAAGTTCTTCAATTAGTTTTCTTAAATTAGTTAATGTGTTGTCTATTAATCTTCTTTCATCACCATCAGATATACCTGATACAACTATACTAATGTGGTCTAGGAAAATATATTTACAGTCTAATGATTGAACCATGTATCTAATTCTATTCATTAGGTCTTCAGAGGAACTTGAACCGAAATGGTCATAGAAACAAATGTTATCTTTTACTTTGTTCCATGCTTCTATTAATTTTTCTTCAGGAATAGTTTTTCTTACTTCAGGATTATGTATTTGTGCATTTANTGGNATNGANACAATTCCTCTNATACTTCTTTTTACATTTTCTTCTAATGCAATGTANCCAACTTTCTTACCTTGTGTAATNAAGTGANATGCNANTTCNCNNCAAACNTGNNNTTTNCCTGTNCCNNNACCTGCACATAANAGATTTANTTCNCCATATCTCATACCCCCTAACTTTTNATTAAGTCCATTCCANAAGTAAGGAACACTTTCAACAAAGTCATCTTTNANNANTAATTCTTTTGTTTCNNTTCCTTCTATNATTCCTTGTGGTGTGTATGCTTTAGCTTCCCATACNGCATCNATNATTTTATGNCCTTCACCTTTTTGTAAAAGTTCATTTGCATCTTTACCTCTAAGTTTTGCAATCTTAACTTTTTTAACTGGTAANANATTTGCACATTCTANTGATGCTTTNTTNCCTGCTTCATCATTATCAAACATTAATANTGATNTNTTNAAATTTAGATAAAAANTCTAATTCTNTTTTNANATATTTTTTNGCACTTGCAGAGCCAGANGGNACANNGACAAACAGGAAANCNANTNNNCTGCATTTGNGNNACANNCATNNNNTCNANNTCNCCTTCNGTTANAANTATNTTTGATTTGTCTCCACCNTCTCTCCACAAGTGCTGNCCAAANANNGAGAGNNNANTNGTATCNCCTAACCAGANAAANGANTTNTCNGGAAATCNTAAATGNTGTGCTANTTTNTTGTAATCTTTGTCANANTAATTTGCGATNTGNCAANTCTTACCTTTNTANTCACCTGTNTNGTATTTNAANATNCCACANGTTTCNCTATTNATTNTTCTTTTNGGTAATGCTTCNNTNATTCCANNTATCATATTTGNANTNTNTTTTTTANTGNCAACTTNAGGAAGTTCGCCATTAGTTTTTTNATAATCGTGGCAACCAAAACAATAGGTATGGTTTTGGTAGATAGCTAAATTGTCTCGGCTACCACAATTTTCGCATGGTGCATGTCTAATGAAAGTTTCAGAGTTCTCCTGCATCTTTCATTTCCTGAATGTCTCCATCAGAGACAGTGCTGTCTGCGAATTTGTATCCTTTAATATCTTCGTTTAATAAATATTCTCTGACATTAAAGTTAGGACATGTTTTTCTTTCATCTAATTCATAATGTCCTACTATTCTTGCTTCTGGGTATTTAATAACAAGTTCTTCTAAAACCTTTTTTAAACTTTCCCATTCTTCACTTGTAAAATTATCTTCTCCAAGTTTCCAATTTTCTTCTTTAGCACCACCTACAACACATACTGATGTTGATATGTGAT
Organism: Candidatus Pelagibacter sp. TMED165; assembly: GCA_002171035.2. Next base: position 7,139 of record NHHO02000003.1, on the reverse strand, counting down.
TATAGTTTTTTACATGTGCTTGTAATTCATCATCATCACGACCCTGCTCTACAGTGCCATCTCTTTTAATAACTCTTGCATAACCTACCTTTAACCACCCTCTTTCTCTATGCCATCTATCTATTTCTTTAACACCAATCTTTTGTGATGGTCTCGTTTGAGAACAGTGAATAACTATATATTTAGTTTCTTGTCTTGCCATTTTGTTTTTCCTTAATTTCTTTTAACCAATTATCTGGTATTTCTTTTTTAGTTGATTGAACACAATGATATTTAAAATTAAACATCTCACACCATTTGGCATAAGTTGTTTTACTTTTCTTACCAATTCTATTTTTTGAATTAGAAAATATAAATCTAATATCTAAATTCGGATTTTGTTTTTTAATCAGCTTCATCTTTTTTCTATCTGCTGAATTAAAATTACCTTTAGTTTCTATAATAAAACTATTACTTATAGGGAAGTCTGGGGTATATGTTTTCTTTATCTCAGGACTAGTGTAGTTGATTTTAGTACCTTCATAAGTAAATAAACATTTATTCTTTATGAGATATTTAAAAACAATTTCCTCTAGTCCTGATTTTAAGATTACACCCCTAGAAATCTGAACCTTTTTGTACTTCGGTCTCATTGGATTGTTCCTTATAACCTTCAGCAACTTCAAAAGGGACTTCTGGTGTGCCTTGAACTAAGTCTACTATTTGTATTGATTTAATCCTTGCAGTAATACCTGCACCAAATGGTGCTAGATAAGGTACAAGATTATATGCAACCTTCATCTTAGTTCCACCCCAGATTTGCTTTGTCAAATCAAAGGGTTTATTTTCACTATCAAAAATCATAGGTCTTTGTGTAAAACTTTCTTTAGTTTTATTATTGACCCCTGATGCTTTTAGTTTGAATTTGAAAAAGACATTATCTTTCTCAACTGTGTATCTTGGGTGTGGTGCTTCTTTAACCTTTTTACCTTTTTCTTCAGTAAATTGTTTTAGACTGTCTTCCTGTGCCTGATTGAATAATCCAATCATGTCGGTAGCATCTGATTTATTTACCTTCAAAGTCACCTTATATTCACCTTCTGTATTAAATTTAACATCAGGTTTATTAAGATGTGGGTAGATAGCTTCACCTAAGACACTTACATGTGTTTTTATCATGTGTTTCTCCTTTTTATGTTAGTCTATCTAGAAGTGGCACTTAATTGCACAAGTGCAAATATTCAAATACAAAAGAAAACAGACTGCTTTACTTGTGATAAATCAAGGTTTCCTTTTTCTGGCATTTTAGGGAATTTCTTCTGATTTTTCTCAGATAACAGCATATACATGTCATCTGCAAAATTCTTCAATACATCATGTTCATATATCTCACAAAATGCTTCTCTTAATGCAGTAGCCATAACCTGTGTATCTGGTGTAGTTGCACCAAAACTATCATGTATCATACTAAAATTATCTACACCCATTTGTTTAGCTTTTACTACTGCTAATTGTAATACACTAGCATCTAAACTATGAATAAAATTAGGACATATAGATTGTGCAGTTTTTCTTTTAGATATTCTGTCAGTATCATGTGCAACAGAAAGTTTTACAATGCTATCTCCCATTTGGGTCTTTACCCTTTTGCTTTCCTTTTCATAACACAACATTTGTATTGGAAAGTTTAAAGGTGTTTTCCATGTCACTGGTAAATTTTCTGATGCAACTAGTTTTGATACATCTTTTAAAAATTTCATAATTTCTTTTGCACCTACAATAATCTCATTAATACTGTCCCATACAATAGGTGTTAAATAATTAGTTGCATGAAATATTCCATCTTCTCTTTCTGATACTCTAAAGATTTCACATGAAACACCTCGTTCTTCTTTTTGTTTTTTCATGTGGTCTTCTATATATCTACGACAAGAATACTTAGTTAATGAGTATGGAAGACACATAACAGGTTTTTTACAAATCTTTCTGTCTATTCCATAATCAATCCATTTCTGTGCAAGTGGATTAGTTTCATCTCTAAGTTTCATAATTACTTTTTGTGCAACTAAACCATAAACATCATTTGGTTTATTAGATGGAACTAAGTTTGTAGCTTTACCACCAATCTCATCTCTCATCATTGCAGAGTAATGTTGTAATCCTGAATTAGAACAATCTGCTTGTATTGGTAATGTAGTAATAAAATTTTCTTTATTTTCAGCTTTCATGTAATTAGAATATTCTATTGCCCATGCCAGAAAACAAAATGGTTTATCTGCATCTTCCCAATAAGTAGTCTCTAATGGATTTCTAGCACAATCAATTATTCTTGCACTATTATCTAATACCCATTGCAATCTAACTGGTAATTCTTCTTTATCCACTTCTCCAAATAAATTTGCACCTGCTATAGCAAAGATGTCATAACTATCACCCATCTTCTTTCCAAACTTAAATGTTAATAATGCTCTACTATAATCAGCAGACTGTGGACTTAACATTGCAGGTTTAGGATATACTCTACCTCTAAAATCTAATTGATAAGGATAAAAGAAACCAGTTTTATCTAGAAGTAATTCAGCTTCACTTTCTATTTGTCTAACTTGTATCCACTTAGACATTGATTGACCCATAGATTTATGAACTGCTTGTGCTTCTCTTTTCCATTTAGTTAATGCTTCTTTATTAGTTTTTATGTCTAATGGTTTAGGTGGTAAATCTTCCTCTGTAATTCTTATTGGAAGTTTGCCTTTACTGACATCATTTTCCATACAATATTTAATAACTTCAAATATAGGTTTATTAATTACCCATTCAGTTTGTTGCATGATATTTACACTTTCATAAACAAGTGGCATCTCATGTGCTATATTTTTTAGTTCTTCTAAATATCTTCTATTTGTTGCTTTTACTAGATTGTAGTGCATTAGCTATCTCCTGTGGTTTGTTTTCAAAATTGTGTTTTCTTCCATAATATCCACCAACAAAAGGACTGTCCCAGTCTCTTGGTGGCATAAGCATAGGTAGGTATTTAGGATAAAGTGCTTCATTCTTAATATTAAAGTTTTTAATTTCTTTAATAATTTTAGCTGTAGGTTGAACATAAGCTATTGTATGCTTTTTAGCTGTCTTCATACGACCTACTTTAACTAATCCTAAAAGTTCACAAAAATGCACCATACCTGCACCTAAATGTAATCTGTGTTCTTTATTCCAGTCATCAAATTCTAGTTCATGCTTATTCATACAATAAACCCAAACATTCTTTTTATATTGCCATCTATTAGCTTTTTGTGGAATGTTTTTACCTGCTAATTTCTTGGCTACTTGATTGTACTGGTCTTTCTTTTGTTCTTTAAACATCAGTATTCTAGCTTCCATCATTAATGCACTACCAATTAATATACTGATATTATTCAGTGTACTTTCATTGCTAATACCATCAATAATGTTCTTCAATACTATCAAACTGCAACTGTCCCAAATACTTTGGTCATCTCTTAATTTACGAGTGTCTGAATAGAAGGCAGTTTTAGGTAAACATTGGCTTATCTTTTTGATTGCTACTTGGTGGACACCTACTTGCCCTGTCTCAATNTTCTTAATTTTTGCATGTATTAAGAAAGATAATTTACCTATGTATTTTTGTTGGGTATAAAGTCCATACATTGTGGTACTTTCTTGACCCTTGTTTTGTGCTGATTGCATCAAATGGTTATATCTTTCAATACCACCTCGCATCATAGCTTCTTCATGTTTTAGTTCTTCTTCAACTTTTTTAAGATAATCATTGCTATCTCTAAATTTACCACCTACTCCAACTTTAATAAGTTCTTGTAGTTGTTCTTGCATTANTGTGGACATATTATGAACATTCTCCTTATATTTATTGCACAACTGCAATGTTGCACTAGTTATGTTGCACAGTTGCACGAAACTATTGCACAAGTGCAAATGTATTGATTAATAAAAAGGTGTTGCAGTTCGCTAACTATTTGCACATCTGAAAATAAATTTTTAAGAAAGAGTTCCTAAGTCTAGTGACCTATCGTTTTTCCCTTAAAAATCTCCTTTTCAGCATTTATTGTGCAACAAGTGATTACTAATGCAACACCCTGTGCAACAACATTTATCCACTGTGTTGCAGTTGTGGTAGGGAAGAAAGGATTTGAACCTTCACCTCTTACGAGACATGTTCCTAAGACATGCGTGTCTACCAATTTCACCACTTCCCCAAATATTTTAGTGTAATTAGCAGTATTCATTTATTTATTCAACATCTTCCTATTATGACCAAACATAGAGACTACCTTGCTAGAACTATCACTTAATCTATTCATAGCTTTTGCCATACCTTCATCTGATACTTGTTCATAATGCTTGTAAGCTGTTTCTGGTGTCACACCTGCTAATCTTGATATTGTTTTTGGTGGTGTACCATCTTCAGCTAATCTTGATATAAAAGTATGCTTAGTACAATAAGGTGTAATATCTAAATTTAATCTTTTAGAATATCTTTCAAATAATGTTCTAAGTTTTCGTTTAGTCATATTTGGAAACAGCTTTTTATCTGCTCTTGCAAAAGCTGACGACCTTAATCTTAAAGCAATTTCTTGTGTGATTGGGTTCATTGGTAAATCACCAGACCACTTCTGAGTTTTATTCCGAAAAAAATTAATAGTAAATTTAGTATCTTTTCCTCTTGGAAATTTTATTAAATCTACAGTCAATTTTTGAAACTCAAAGTCTAGTCTCATACCATAACCATTTAATAACCACCTGAAGGCATCAACAAACTCTTGTTCACCATCAAGTACAGCTTCATCAACTATATCTTGTTCTTCCTGTGGACTGATTATATTTTTTTGCTTACATTCAATTACTTTTTCATTTTTCCAACCCATGTCTCTACCAATAGATGCAGGACTACAATCTAATAGTTTATCTACATGAAGTAATCTTTCTTTTATTGCATATCTAAATATATCTCTTAAAAATCCTAATCGTTTATTCAAACTTCTAGTATTAAAAGATTGTAGATTATTATTAGGTCTAGCAATAATTACTTCCTTCATCTTTTTCTTAAACTCTCTAAGATGTTCACTAGTTTGCATTGCATCTAATCTCATGTCTCTTGGAAAATATTCAAAAATATCTTTCGCATAGATTACATGATTATTGTATGAAGCTAGATGTTCNTTTTCTTGTAAAACATCTTTGACTACTTCATGTAAAATACCAACAGTTCTAATTTTCTTTTTTAAAGTATTATTAAAACCAGTTGTTGATATTTGTTTTACTTGTAGGTCTTTTAGTTTCTTAGCTTCTGCAAGTGCTTCGTCAAAACTATCATAATCTTCAAGTTTAATTGACCCTGCAAGTAATAAAGGTTTTACTTCACCCTTTATTCTTTTTCTTGTGACAACTTTAAAACTATTACCTCTTTTTTCTATACCTTTAGGAAGTTCCATAATTACCTACCTGTTCCTGTTTTAAGTGTTGGNTTGTTATTAAATACTACTGGTGCTTTTACATCTGTAGAACCAATAAAGTATTCTTGTAGTCTCTTACCTGCGTAAGTTAAACTTAACCATCTGTATCTAGCATCACCAAATGGATTATCTATATACTGAACTAAGTTTAATGTTTCACTTAGGTAAGTTAAAGTCCTACTCAATGACGAAGTGTTTATACCTCTACCAAATATATTATGATAATTTTCTTTTATAGCTTCAGAAGACATATCATTGTCTTTCATCATACATAAAAGTTGAAACACCAACATATATTGAAGTGGTACACCATTGCCATGTGACGCAGGATTTTTCTTTTTGTCTTTGTTTCTATATTCAGCTTTTTTTACTACTTCTAAAAACTTAGCTGTAAAAACAAAGTTATGAACTGCTTTTTCTAATCTGCTGTCCATCTCTATCCTTTCTATTAAAATTTATAATAGAAGCTACTTTATGAGTATCAGTTGTTGCCTTTGCTAATGCTATTGCAACATTCTCATTAATTATAGTTTCAGTTAATGGTTGTTCTTTAACTACATCTAAATATTTTCTGAGTTTATCAAAAGAATATTTAATCATGCAGTCACCAAACTTAATAGCTACTGTTCGTTCACTATCATCATTAACTAAAACTTTTTTTGTGTAGAATGGTAAAGATGCTACAGCTTTTTTATATACACCTTTTGTTGTGTACTGCTGTCTCAGGTCTTTAACTTCATATCTGAAGTCATCTAGTCTTCTTAAAAAAGAACGACATCTAACTTTATGAATAACTCCACAAAATGTTTTAGCTACTACCATAATTATTTTTGTTTTTATTGTTGTCTTCATCTTACTTATTTTCCTTACTTGCACAAGTGTATATTATTTGTGTATGACATTTCCGAAAAAATAGATAATAATTTTGTGCAAATCAACCATACCTAGATTTTGTGCCTGTGCTATATATGACACATCATGTTGATATATCAATAGAACAAGTATAGAACATATCAAATTAATTTATTATTTCAACAAATCAAATCTTCTATGGTCTCAGTGACTACCACAATACCAAAATCATCTATTTCAGTCTTATTTTCAGCAAATACTTTTTCTGCTTTAATAAGAGAATTACCCAAATGACTGAACATTTTGGGTGAAGTAGCTTCCTCTAGTATTGGCAATTCACCTTTAACTATGCTTATTGTTGCCATCTTTAAGTCTCCTTACATAAGAACTACTAATAAGTAGTTTCACTGGTTTATGAGATAAATAAAGTACATTTGGATATTTTCTTAATGCCTTCTGTATCTTAATTATCTGGTTTTTCTGCTGTTTACTTAGTTTAGTCACCCTGTACCCCCAATCTTATAGCTAATTTGCTGAACTTTTTGGTTCGTCTTTTTTAGCTTTTTTATTGGATTATGCTTATCTGTTGGGTCAAGTATGACATTCGTATGCTGTAGAACCTTGACTAAATATCCTACAGTTTCGGTCAATCTAGACACTTCTTGTCTTATAGAGACCAGTTCTTTATTATTAGTACCAAACATATCTACCTACCTTTCCTAGCTTGTTTATAATACTATCATCTAATTTATGAGATAATTTCTCGCAAATCAGTTGTATTAGCTTATGCTTATTATATATCAGAAGTCAATCCTT
>NHHO02000009.1 GCA_002171035.2 Candidatus Pelagibacter sp. TMED165 | reverse complement strand
GAAGTCAAAGTTGCAGATAGATTAGAACTTTATTTAAGTTTTGCTATTAAAGAAAATGAAAGAAGATTAATTCTCAAAGGGTTAGGAAAGTGGGAAGCATTTAGTTTAAATGAATAATAAAATTAAAAAAATTTCTGGAGATGCTTCTTTCAGAGAATTTTATAGAGTTAAAAAAAATAACAAAACTTCAATAATTATTTTTGCAACTAAAGAAAAGTTTAAAAACTTAATTCTTTATAGCTTAATAAATAAGATTTTAAATAAAAATAAAATTTTATCACCTAAGTTAATTAAAAATTACTATAAAGATAATATGATAGAAATTTCAGACTTAGGAGATATTTCTTTTTTTGAGTATATTAAAAATAAAAAAAATAAATTATCAGCCTATAAAAAATTAATTGAAATTATTTTAAAATTACAAAAAATTCAATTGAAAAAATTTTATTATTTTAAAAAAAAAAAAATTAGATTCAAAAAATTCTCTATAAATTACTTACACAAAGAGTCAGATTTATTTTTTGACTGGTATTTAAAATTTTTTCTTAAAAAAAAAAATATTAGTAAAATAAAAAAAGTATTAAGACATGAATTAAATAATATTTATAAAAAACTTTACTTCAAAAATAATTATTTTACGCATAGAGATTTTCACGCATCAAATATAATGATATATAATAAAAAAATGAGCCTTATAGATAGTCAAGATGCAATTATAGGAAATCCATTATATGATGTAGCCTCACTTATAGATGATGTAAGAATTAAATTACCTATTAATTTGCAAGAAAATATATTCAATTATTATATTTCTAAATCTAAATTTTCCTCAAAAGATCATTTTTACCTTAAAAATGATTTTGACATCTTATCTGTTCAAAGAAATTTAAAAATACTAGGAATTTTTGTACGACTTTTTAAAAGAGACAAAAAATCGTATTATTTAAAATATCTTCCTTATACTTGGATACTTATTGAAAGAAGAATGAAAAATCCTATATTTAAAAAATTAAATCTATTATTTAAAAAATATCTTCCTTTAAAGAAATTAAAAAGGTTACAAAAAATATGAAAATTAAACACGGCATGATTTTAGCTGCGGGGATGGGAAAAAGAATGCAGCCAATTACTTTAAAAACCCCAAAGCCATTAATTCAAATAGGTAATAAGAAATTACTTGATAGAGCTATAGATTTATTGATCAATAATGGTGTGCAGGAAATAGCAATTAATGTTTATCATTTAGCAGATCAAATAAAATATTTTATTAATACAATTCAAAATAAAGCAAAGATTACAATTTTTGATGAAAAAGATGAACTGCTTGATACTGGGGGAGGAATACTTAATGCAACAAGATCTTTCAAAAAAGAGCCTTACGTAGTCATAAATCCTGATACTTTATGGAGTGAAGCTTATTCAAATGAATTTAAAGATTTAGAAAAACTTTATTTTAAATCAAAAAAACCTTGTTTATTGTTGGTAAATAAAAGTTTGAGTTTCGATGGTTCTTTCAAAGGAGATTTTAATCTTCGCAACGATCTAATTAGTAGAGATAATAGCAATGAATTTATATTCACTGGTCTTCAAATATTAGATCAAAGTATTTTTAGCTCGGTAAAAGAAAAAGTATTTTCTATTAATAAGATTTGGGATCATCTCATTAATGATAATTATTTAAATGGAGTTGAAAGCAAACTAAAGTTTTATCATTTAAACACAAAAGAAATGTATGATAAAATATCGAATTTAAATATTACTGATTAAAAATAATAGTTTTGGCCCTACTTTTATCAAGATAATAATATTTTTTTATTTCAAGGCTATTATCAAATTCTATAATTAAAGGATTACCTGTTGGAATTTCTAATTCATTTATTTTTTCATTAGATATTTTAAATAAATATTTACAAAGAGCTCTTAATGAATTTCCATGAGCAGATATTAAAACATTTTTACTTGCTTGGATTTGTTTTTTTATTTCTTTTTCATAGTAGGGCACCACTCTATCGTAAGTATTTTTTAAAGATTCTGTAAAAGGTATCATTCCTAAAGGAATACTAGAGTTAAGAGGACTAAATAAAGATTGGTTATTACTATCTTCAAGCATCGGTGGGGGGGCCGTATCCCAGGATCTTCTATATTTTTTAAGCTGTTCCTCACCAATTTTTTTTTTTTGTTTCTTCTTTATTTAATCCAGTTAAAGATCCGTAGTGTCTTTCATTTATTTCCCAAGAGGTATTAAATTTAAGTTCCAAGTTATTTTCTATAAGAATTGTTGTAAGTGTTTTAATAGCTCTTTTTAAAAAAGATGTATAAGATACATCTATATTTATATTCAGACCTTTTATTAGCTGCCCAGACTTTTGTGCCTCTAAAACCCCTTTCTCAGACAAATCAACATCTACCCAGCCAGTAAATCGATTTTCTGCATTCCAAACACTCTGTCCATGTCTTGTTAAAATTAATTTACTCATAAAAGATAAATAACAGATAATATGTACTATATTACATTAACAATGAAAAATAATTTCTTCATATTATTAGAATACCTTTACTATTTATCTTTAGTTACATTATTTATAATGTATTTTTTTCCAGGAAGTCTCATAGGATATTTTTTATACGGTAACTCTGGGTCTCAACCTAATATAATTAACAACCCAATTGGAACTTCGATTAATCATTTATTTTTTTTTATATATATAAGCTTGTTAGGATTATTTGCTAGATCAAGAAGCAAAAGATTGATTAATAGTTTTCAATTTTTATTTTTTGTTTCAATTTTTCTTGAATTTTTTCATTTCTTTATTCCAAATAGAGCTTTTGAGTATTACGATTTATTTGCCAATAGTACGGGAGTGGTGCTAGTTTATTCACTGAGTAAATTTTTTAAAAAGATAATTAATAGATGAAAATATTCACCATAATAATAATTTCATTTTTTTCTAATTTTAAAGTTATAGCAGGTGAAATATCAGGCATTCCCAGCATTACTGATGGTGATACGATTAAGATTTTTCATAAATCTATCAGACTTCATGGCATCGATACTCCTGAAAAAAAGCAAATTTGTCATAAAAATTTTAAAAAATATAATTGTGGAAAAGAAGCAACTAAAGCTCTTACAGAAAAAATTGGTGGAAAAAAGGTGATATGCAAAGTACAGGATAAATTAGATAGGTACAAAAGATATATAGGTGTTTGCTATTTTGAAGAAGTTAATCTTAATAAATGGATGGTAAGAAATGGTTATGCTGTTGCATACAGAAGATATTCTAAAGATTATATTAAAGATGAGAATTACGCTAAAAAAAATAAACTTGGTCTATGGTCTGGCACTTTTATGCAACCAGAAAAATGGAGAAAGCTAAACTAATTTCTTATATAAATTGAGAGGTGATTCATTTTAAAAAAATTATAATTCTTTTATTTTTTTTCTTGTTTTCTGCTTGCTCTTCGATACCTAAAAATACTCAAAATAGTTGTGCAATATTTGAAGAACGATACTTGTGGTATAAATACTCTAAATCAACATATGAAAAATGGGGAGTACCAATTCATATTCAATTAGCATTCATAAAAAAAGAAAGTGATTTTAATTGGCTTGCAAAACCTCCAAGAATAAAACTTTTCAAGGTAATACCATTTAAAAGACCTTCGAGTTCGTTTGGATATTCTCAAGCTGTAGTTGGTACATGGAGCCAGTATAAAAAAGAAACAGATAATCCTTTAGCTACTAGAGCAAGATTTAAAGACTCTGTAGATTTTATAGGATGGTATGTAAATAAAACCTCAAAAATACTAAAGATTTCTAAGAGAGATGCATACAGGCAATATTTGGCTTATTATAAAGGTTGGGGAGACTATAAAAATTATTCGAAAGATAAAAAAGCAATTATTTACGCTAAGTCGGTTAAGGAGATGGCAAGTAAATATAGAAAACAACTAACACTTTGCAGAAAAAATTTAGATAAAAATAAATATATTATTTTTTAAGCTGCTTATTTAATTCAATTTCCACAGCATCAATTCTTTGAGAATTTTTTCCAATTATTGTATAAATAGTTGGGATTACATAAAGTGTAAAAAAAGTTGAAAACAACATACCGCCAAAAATAGTTATGCCAACCGTAAGCCTACTTGCAGCACCGGGGCCACTTCCTAAAATAAGAGGCAAAACACCAAAAATTGTAGAGAGACTAGTCATTAAAATTGGTCTTAGTCTAATTGTAGATGCCTCTATAATTGCAGTATGAATATTTTTACCCTCTTTTCTTAGTTGGTTAGCAAACTCGACTATTAAAATTCCATTTTTAGCAGATAAACCAATTAAAATTATTAAAGCGATTTGACTGTAGACATTTAGTGATGAACCAACCACTAATACTCCTAGTAAACCACCCAATATTGCCATAGGAACCGTCAACATAATAGTAAGAGGATGTCTCCAGCTTTCAAATTGAGCACACATTGCCAAATAAGCAGTAATTAATGCTAAGGCAAATATTACATATAATTCATTGTTAGTTTTCTTGTATTCTTCACTCTCACCTTTGTAAGCAATTTTTGCATCAGGCGTATTTTTTTCTACTACACCTACCAAAAATTTTAATGCTTCATCTAATGAATAGTCCCCAACAAGTCTTGCGGAGATAGTAACAGCTTTTTGTCTATTATATCTTGCTAAAAAGGGAGATTTTCCCTCCTCTTTATATTTAACTAAATTAGAAATAGAAACAAGTTTTCCATTGTTTTGTGATCTAACAAATACTTTGCTAATACTATCAGGTTCTTTTCTGTCTTTAATATCTCCTTGAAGAATAATAGAATATTCTTTTCCATCAAATGTGAAATTAGTGACTCTCTTAGAGCCAAATATAGTTTCAATTGTTCGACCAATATCTTCAGTAGATACACCTAAATCAGCTGCTTTTTTTTGATCAATTTGAACGTTAAGCTGGGGCTTATTTAAATCGAAATCATCTTGGATAGAGGTTAGGCCTGGATTTTTTCTTGCCTGCTTTTTAATTTCTTCTTTCCATTTAATTAATTGTTCATAGGTATTTCCTAATAGAACAAATTGAACAGGACTTTCAATTCCTCCAGTTCTAATTCCTTGAGGCATAATTGGAAAAGCAAGTACTCCAGGGACTTTCGAGATTTGTCCGAAAGATTCTCTCATAATCTTTACTCCATGACGATCTCTTTTAGACCATGGCTCTAACAAAACGATAATAAAGCCACTGTTAACTTGTTTAGCAGACTTCCCAAATCCTGGTACTCTCATTATTAATTTACGATATTCACCCTGGCCTACTTTTGGAAGTAATAATTTTTCTATATCTTCAGCTTTATTTTTTGTAAAATTAAATCCTGCACCTTGCGGTGCTTTTACTATTACAAAAAAAGCACCTCTATCCTCTGGAGCGATTAGTTCTTTAGGAGCAAAATTAAATAAAAAAATTGTTATTGCTAATGTTCCAGCTAAAAATGAAATTATAATTTTCTTTTTATTAATCCAACTGATTAAAGATAGTCTATAAAGATATGTAGTATTCTTAAGAAATTTTTCAAATTTAATTACAATTTTAGATTTATTCATATTTTTTTTCAAAAATTTACTTCCAAGCATAGGGCTTAAGGAAAGAGCAACGAAACTTGATATAACAACAGCAGAAGCAAGCGTAATCGCAGTTTGAGTAAACAATACTCCTGTAATACCTTTTATAAATATGAGAGGCACAAATACTGCTACCAAAACAACTGTTGTCGCAACTATTGCAAATGATACTTGTTTTGCCCCCTTATAAGCAGCAACTAGAGGAGTATCTCCTAGTTCTATTCTCCTAACGATATTTTCTAGCATTACTATTGCATCATCAACCACTATTCCAATTGCTAAAACAAGAGCCATGAGTGTAAAAAGATTAATTGAGAAATCAAAAATGTATATTGATAAAAAAGTTGATATTAAAGATACAGGCAGTGCAATTAAAGGAACTACAAGAGCTCTTATATTTCCTAGGAATAAATAAATTATTACTGTTACTAAGAATAAAGCTATAACTAGCGTCTTATAAACTTCACTTATAGCAGATTTAATATAATTGCTTCTATCAAATGAAACTTCTAGAGTTGTTCCAGGAGGTAAAGTTGGTTTTATTTCTTTTATTTTTTTTTTTATACCATTAGCTACTTTAATAGTATTAGCGTCTGATTGTTGATAAATTCCTATTCCTACTACTTGTTTTCCGTTACCTTTAAAAAGAGTTCGCGTTGACTCTGCACCTAGTTCCACTCTTGCAACATCTGAGAGAGTAATTATAGAACCATCTTTAGCTCTTTTAAGTGGTAATCTATTATAATTATCTAAATCTTTATAAGCTTTGTCTAATTTAATAGTAAGATCTATGTCTTTAGACTCTATTCTTCCAGCAGGAAATTCAACATTTTCTTTTCTCAGTACATTCTCAACTTCTTGAGTTGTAATATCTCTTGCAGCTAGAGCAATAGGATCTAACCAAACTCTCATAGATAGCTCTCTTTGACCTCCTAGACGAACTCTACCAACTCCAGCAACTGTTGAAAAATTGTCTGTTAAATATCTGTCAGCATAATCTGTCAGTTCTAAATCCGTCATTTTTTCGGAATTAAAAGAAAGCCACATAGTTGTTCTCATACCTGCACTTTGTTTGAATATTTCAGGTTGTTCTGCTCCATCTGGTAGATTATCAAGTACTCTAGAAACAGAACTTCTTACGTCGTTAGCAACATCATCTAAATCTAGATTTGTCTCAAAAGTTAAAGTAATCCTGGAACTTTCATCTTCACTAAAAGAGTCAATTGTTTCTAATCCAGGTGTACCACCTACAAAATCTTCTATTTTTTGAGTAATTTGAGTATCTACTATTTCTGCAGAAGCACCTCTATATTCTGTTTGAATAGTTACTATAGGCGGTTGTACGTCAGGTAATTCATCGGTTGGAATTTCTTGAAATGTTACTAATCCAAATATAACAAGAATTAAACTCATTACTGATGCAACAACAGGTCGTTTAATTGATAAATCGGTTAAAAACATATTTATTTTGATGGATTTATAATCTTAACTTTAACTTTATTTCTAACTTTAGATACTCCTTCACTGATAACTACATCTCCCTCATCTAAACCAGAGTTAACAGAAACCTTACCAAAATTTCTTTTTCCTATTTTAATATTCTTCTTTTCAGCTACATTATCATTTACAACAAATACGAAAGCGGTATCTCCTTGAATTGTAACTGAACTCTCAGGTACTCCAATTTGATTTATTTCGTTATAAATTACTTTAACAGTCATTAATTGACCCGGTATAATTTCGAAATTTGAATTATCTACTAAAATTCTTGCCAAAATTGATCTTGTTGAAGGGTCTATTCTTGAGCTGATAGACTCTACTTTACCTTTAAATATTTTATTAAAAGCAGAATTAGTAATTTCAGCTTTAAGACCAGGTTTTAATACCCCAACATAATTTTCTGGAACTTTAATATCTATAACTATTTTTTTTAAATCGTCCAAAGTTACAATTAGACTATTAGAACCAAGAACACCCTGGGCAATCTCTCTTTTACCTAGTTTACCTTCAAAATCGGCAATTATGTTTTCTCCATCTTGTAAAGCTATAATAATTTCATCTTTTTTTACAAATCTATTTTCTATATTTAAATTTCCTACTATATTATCTTTTTTTACCCTGTAAGTTTTAGAATTTTGTGCAATAGCAGTTCCGAATGTCTCTATACTATTATAAAATAAAGATTTTTCTACGGCCACTACAATTACACCTGGAGCTGGTCTAACGCTAAATTTTTTTTTAAAATGCAATCCAATAAAATGTCTAGCAGCTATAACTGCAAATACAGCAATAAAAAAAATTATTAAAAAAGTTTTTAATTTTGTTGACGCTTTCATTTTTTAAATAAGCCCATATTCTGACCAAGAACCATCATAGATAACAGGATTTTTACCACTTATAATAGAATTAGCTAGACCTAAAATACACGCAGTCACTCCAGAACCACAAGTAAAAGCTATTTCTTTATTAGTATCAATTTTTTTTTTTTGGAAAATGGATACTAATTCCTTCTTACTCTTGAAAGTACGGTTAGTTTTATTAATTAATAATGAAAAAGGTAAATTTATAGAATTTTTAATATTTCCACTTCTTAATTCTTTTCTTAGCTCTTTTTGTAAACCTAAAAAACGTTCTTCACTCCTAGCGTCAACAAGTTGAAATAAATTATGTTTAATATTTTCGTTAATTTGAAATTTATTTTTAACTAACGATGAATTTTCTTTAGCTAAATATTTACTTTTTTTAAATTTTTTAATTACCGTTGATAATTCTTTTTTTTCTATTATCCATTTTTTTAAGCCTCCATCTAATACAGAAACAAGCTCGGGATCATGACCGAAATATAAAAAATTATACCAAACACGGCAAGAACTTATTAGATCTGAATTATCGTAAATAATTATTTGGTCAGAATTGTTTACTCCATGATAACTCATAATTTTTTCCCAGTCATTTTTTTTTAATAACATATGAGGCAGTTTAGAATTTTGATCAGAGTATTTGTCGATATCAAAAAAAGTAGAATTTTTGATATGAGATAGTTTAAATTCTTCAAAGCCATTACGATTAGAATTAGGTAAATGCCAGCTTCCATCAAAAATTCTCACATTGTCCTGATTTTTTTTGAGCCAATCAGTTGAAACTAAGTTTTTCATTATCTATTCTTTTCAATATACTTTTGATGATAATCTTCAGCTTTACAATAATTATTTATTTTTGAAATATTAGTTTGAATTTTACCTTGCAAAACTTTATTAAATTCCTTTAGAATATTTTCAGCTTCTATCTTTTGTTCACTTGTTTCATAAAAAATCTCACTTCTATACTGTGTGCCTATATCAGGAAATTGCATATCTTTTTGTGTTGGATCATGCATTTTAAAAAATAAGTCAATTATCTTTTTGAAAGATATAATTTTCTCATCAAAAGTTAATCGCACAACTTCAGCGTGACCCGTATCTCCATTACAAACTTCTTCGTAAGTAACTTTTGGTTTTATGCCTCCTGCATACCCTACTTCAGTTTCAATAATACCTGGTTTGTTTTTAAAGTTTTCCTCAGGTTTCCAAAAACAGCCAAGTGCGAGTGTACATTTCTGCATAAGTTATTTAATATGTTTAGAACTTAGGAGGATATTCAATTGTTAACTCAAAATCAAATAGGCGTATTGTACATGGTGGGAAGCGTAATATGTTTTTCAATAATGGATATTTGTGTTAAATGGCTTGATTATTATCCAGTAGGTCAAGTTTTGTTTTTTAGGTTTTTTATCGGATTTATTCCGATTTTTTTTATTATACCAAAAGATAAGATTTTAACTTTTTATAAGACTTCACGTCCTGGTCTTCATGCGTTTAGGGCTATTAGTGGAGCTCTGGCGATAATAGCTTTATTTTATGGTTTAAGGGAATTACCTTTAGCCGATGTTGTTTCACTGACCTTTGGAGGACCTATATTTGTAACTATAGCATCTATATTTTTTCTCTCTGAAAAAGTAGGAATTAAAAGATGGTCAGCGGTATTTTTGGGTTTCTTAGGAATGCTCTTAATAGTCCAACCAGCATTTATAGATTTAAATTATTATTATATTACTCCTATAATTTTTTGTATATTTTTTGCGTGTGTGGCAATAAGTGTGAGGTCACTTTCTAAAACAGAAGCGAATTATACAATTGCTTTTTACTTTACTTTTTTGTGCGCATTTATTGGTTTAGTTTCTATATTTTTTGTAGATTGGGTTATGCCTACAAAAATTGACATGTTAATTTTTATTGCACTTGGACTTTGTGGAAGTGTTGCAAATTTATTACTTACACAAAGCTATCGACTCGCAGAAGCTTCACTTGTAACTCCAATAAAATATTTAAGTTTAGTTTTTGCAATAGGTTTTGGTTTTTTTATATGGAATGAAGTACCTAAAATTTTAACTCTTCTAGGAGCTTCACTAGTTATTTTAAGTTCTTTGATAATTTTTACTAGAGAATCTCAGCTTAAAAAACAAATTATTAATCCTAGGTCATGATTACTAAACCAAAGTATTGGAATAAGGCTAAAATAATTTTATCAAAAAAAGATAAAGTAATGAAAAATTTAATCAACAACTATAAGGATGGATCATTAACTACGAGAAATGATATTTTTTTTTCACTTTGTAAAAGTATTATTGGCCAACAAATAAGTGTAGCAGCTGCAAACTCGGTTTTTTTAAGATTTAAAAAAAAATGTAAGAATAAAATTACACCCATAACAGTAAATAAAATATCTTACTCTAATCTTAAAAGTTGTGGTTTGAGCAGACAAAAAGTAAAAGGTATTAAAGATTTAGCAAAAAAAATTATAAATAAAACCTTTAAGCCAAATTTAATAAATAAAATGAGCGACGAGGAGGCAATAGAATATTTATCAAACTTAAGACAAATTGGAAGGTGGTCCGCAGAAATGATTTTATTATTTACATTCAATAGGTCAAATATTTGGCCTTTACAAGATATTGGTCTTTTGAGAGCTGTTTCGAGTAATTATAACAAACAATATTTACCTCCAAAATTTTTTTTAGATAAACTTTACAAGAAATTTACACCTTATTGTTCGGTAGCTACGTGGTATCTTTGGCGCTCAATTGACAATGAGCCAATACAGTATTAAGCACCTTCTATCGTTTGATGTTGTCTTATTGCATAACCTTTTAAAATCGAATGTGCTTCTTGATATTCCTGAGATTTGTAAAAGGAGTTAGCCTGGTCGTAAGACGGAAACTCTATTATCACGGTTCTAGGAGATTTTTCACCTTCATTAGAAGTAGATTTACCTCCTCTAATTAAAAATTTTCCTTTGTATTTTTCAACTGCTGCTTTAGCTTTTAAAGCATATTCTTTTAGCTTTTCCTCACTACTAATACTTTTATAAACACAAACAACGTAACCTTTCATTTACAACTCCTTAAAAATAAATTAATTTTTTCTATGGCTAAGAAATTAATCATAGATTGGAAAGAGTATAATCTAATAGTAGAAAAACTAGCAATACAAATTTACCAAAGTGGGTTCAAACCTACAATTCTTATTGGTATCATGAGAGGTGGAGCACCGATAGTAGATGTACTTAGTAGAGTATTTAAATTAAAATGTGCATATCTTGCAGTCGAATCATATTCGGGAGAGGGAACCGAGGATAAGCAGGGGGAATTAGTTTTTTCAAGAGAAATGAGCTCTACCGCCAAAGATATGGGTGGGAGACTACTTCTTTGCGATGATCTCTCAGATACAGGAGTAACATTAAAAAAAAGTATAAATTGGCTCTATAGCTATCCTCCCATTAAAAACATTGAAAGTATTAAGACCGCAGTTTTGTGGAAGAAAAAAGACTCTAACTTTGAGCCTGATTATTGTGCTCAAAGACTAGATTCTAATCCTTGGATTGTACAACCCTTTGAACATTACGAGCAAGTTAAAATTGGAGATCTAGTTAAGAAACATAAATAATAAATAAGGGTTAGCAACAATTAGCTAACCCTTATAATTAATATTAAGCCACAGCAAAACTTACAACGCTAAGAACTGCAATCAACCAAATTGCAGGTGAAGTCGAATTAAACTTACCTGTAAGAATTTTTATTAAAGCATAAGAAATAAATGCTAAAGCTATTCCATTACTTATACTATAAGTTAGAGGCATAGTTATCATTGCTATAACAGCGGGACCGGACTCTGCTATGTCATCCCATTCTATGTCAGTAATATTTCTTACGAATAGAATAGCCACATATAGTAAAGCCGCACCATCGATTTCTTTAGGTAGGCTAGTTGCCAAAGGTGAGAAAAATAGGCAAGCTAGGAACAACACACCTATAACCAAAGATGTCATACCTGTTCGACCACCTGCCTTAACCCCAGCACCTGACTCAACATAACTTGTAACAGTTGTAGTTCCCATTAGAGCACCAGCCACAGTTCCAACACTATCTGACAACATTGCTTTATTTATATCTTTTACTTTCCCATCTTTTCCAACTTTACCAGCAACATTTGCCACTGATGTCAGTGTTCCAGCTGTATCAAAGAAATCGATAAACAATAAAGTAAAAATTACAGTAGACATTCCTGCCGTTAAAGCTGCGGTCAAATCAAAATCGAAAAGATATGTCATTGGTGGAATTGTTCCAACAATCCCATTAAATTTAGCTAAGCCTGTGACCCAAGCAATTACACTAAAAACTAGTATACCAATTATAATATTTCCTTTAACTTTCATTTTTTCTAAGACAATCATAACGACAAAAGCTAAACATCCCAAAAGAACCAAGGGATTTTTTATGTCTCCAATTGTTACAAGCGTCACGGGGTGATCTCCGACAACCCCCATTATTTCTAAACCAATAATTGCTAAGAACAGTCCTATTCCCGCACCTATTCCAAGCTTAAGACTCCTCGGTATAGAATTAATTAGCCACGCTCTAATTGGTGTTAATGATATAATTAGGAATAATACTCCTGCCACTAAAACAGCACCAAGTGCTGCCTGTGGTGTATAACCCATGCCTGCAACTACTCCAAAAGCTACGAAAGCATTTATACCCATTCCAGGCGCAAGCCCTATTGGCCAAGTTTTTCCGTAAAATGCCATTATAAAACACGCAATTGCAGTAGCTAAAATTGTGGCAGTAAAAACAGCCCCAAAATCAAAAAAACCTTTTTCTGGTCCAGCGAATTCGCCAGATAAGATAAAGGGATTTAAAAACATTATGTATGCCATTGTAAGAAAAGTGGTTACACCGGCTATTACTTCAGTTTTAAAATTTGTCTTATGTTTTTTATACTCAAAATATTTTTCCATCATAGATGAACCTCCTATTACTGTTAAATACTCTGATTCTTTTATAAAATCTTATGAAATATTGGCAAAAAAGCCAATTTACAACCTGCAGGTAATATTTCTGTTTATAAGTTTAAGGTATAATGTTTGTTCAACAATTATGAGAAAAATTATTATTATCACGTTAGTAATACTTAATTCATTAATTTTATATTCCTGTCAAACAGTTTCAAATAAAATTGATGAAAAGACTGCAAATGAAGAAAGAGAATTAAGCAAGTGGTTAAATCAGTCAGAGTCTGACCTGAAAATTTTTTTTGGAAAACCAGATAAAGTGGAATTTGCTGATAGTAGAAATAGATTTTATATCTATATTTCAAAAAAACTTAAAATTAAGTGTGAGAGAAAATTTGAGATAAACCCTAAAAATATAGTAGTAGGTTTCAGCAGTAAAAACTGTTTTTAGGAAATGGATTTAAAAATTAGATCTCAATTTATTGAGTATTTCATAAAAGGTATCAAAAAACCAAATCAATTAAAAATAGGTGTAGAACACGAAAGATTTTTATTTGAAGAAAAAAACAAAAAAAGAATTTCTTTCTCAAAATTAAAAAAACTCTTTAATAATTTAAAAAAAAAAAATTGGGAGCCTGTTTTTGAGAACAAAAATATTATCGGCCTTAAAAGAGGAAAACAAAAAATTACAACTGAACCAGGATTTCAATGTGAGCTTTCTGGAGCACCATTAGAAACTGTTCATGATGTTTGCAAAGAAAGTTCAAATTTTTTAAAAGAAATAAAGGAAGCAAGCTCAGGCCTTAATATTAAAACTGCATCAGTTGGATTTGATCCCTTTAATAAACTTAATTCTATTCCTAGGAGTCCAAAAGAAAGATACAAGATCATGACCAAAGAAATGCCAAAAAATGGTAAGCTAAGTTTAGAGATGATGTATCGTACAAGTGGAATTCAAATAAATTATGACTATACTTCAGAAATAAATTTTGAAAAAATTTTTAGGTTAGCAAATTATTTAACTCCACTTACAATCGCTTTATATGCTAATTCTCCTTTTGAAAGTGGAAAGCCGACTGGATATTTATCTTATAGAAATAAAATTTGGCAAAAAACTTCCAGAGGTGGAATTATGCCTATTGTATTTGAAAAAGTTACTTTTGAAAAATATTTTGATCACGTGATTAATTATCCAATTTTATTTGTTATCAGAGATAAAAAATACGTAAAGCCAAATGGGCAAATTTTTAGAGATTTTATCGCTGGAAAATTTAGAAATATTAGAGGGAAGGCTAATTTAAAAGATTTTGAAACACACTTAGCTACTATTTTTACTGAAGTAAGACTAAAACAATACATTGAAGTTAGATCTCTTGATACTTGCGACTGGGGTTGCATTTGTAACGGACCAGCATTTTTTACTGGTTTATTTTACGGACCATTAGATGAAGCTTTTAAAATTGTTGCAAAGTGGACTAAGAATGACGTTATGAATGCATATTTAGAATCCCCTAAAAAAGGTCTTTCTACTCAAATTGGAGGAAAAAAATTACACGAATGGGCGAATATTTTTATTCAAATGTCTAAAGATGGATTAAAAACTAGAAATAAAATGAATATAAAAAATAAAGATGAAACTATTTATTTACATCACACTGAAAATGTAATTAAAAATAAGAAAAGCAGAGCAGAATTATTGCTTGATAGATTTGAAGAGAGAGAAAACTTAGATTTTTTTGATGACGAAAAAGAAGATTTTAGCTATTCAGGGCTCTAGCCTTAAAAATGTTAATATAAAAACTGACACAACTTTATTTTTAGCTCTAGAGGCTCAGAACAGAGGCTATCAAATTTTTTATTTTGAACCAAAAAATTTAAGTTTTTTGAATGGAAAAGTAACCGCCGAATGTAAAAAAATTACTTTTTTTGGTAATAAGAGTTTTTTTTATAAAGTAAAAAAAAAAATTAATTTGGATCTTTCAAAATCAGACATTATATTAATTAGAAATGAACCTCCATTTAATCAAGAATATATAAATACAACTTTTTTTTTAGAACATATTGATAAAAAGGTAAAAATTATTAATCNCCCTAGGGCAATAAGAGAAGTGCCAGAGAAACTTTTCTCAATCAAGCTAATAAAATATTTACCTCAAACATTAATAAGTCAAGATTTAAAAAAAATTAATTTTTTTTTTAAAAAATATAGAAAAATAGTTATTAAACCAATAGAGGGATATGGTGGAAATGATGTAATTTTGTTGAATAAATTTAACTTAAAAATTATATCTAAATATCTAAAAAAATATAAACATATAATATTTCAAAAATTTTTAAAAAAAGTTTCTGAAGGAGATAGGCGAGTGTTTATAATTAATGGTAAAGTTATGGGATCAATTACTAGAGTTCCAAAAAAAGGCAGTATTTTATCTAATATGAGCAAAGGTGCATTCGCAAAAGTAGATAAGCTTACAAAAAATGAATTAATAATAAGTAAAAATGTTGCAAAAATATTAAAAAAACAAAATATATATTTTGCTGGTATAGATTTTATTCAAGGGAAGCTGATTGGAGATATAAATGTTACAAGCCCAACTGGTTTAGCTACTTATTATCAATTAACTGGTGTAAATTTAGCTAAGTATTTTTGGGATAATATTTAGATTAAAATATTAGCTGTTTTTAAGATAAAGCTGTATTCTTCTGCTAATTCTTTAATTGCATTATCACGACCGCTCATTCCTCCGTGACCTGCTGCCTCCATTTTACATTTTAGCAGCTGAATATTATTATCATCTTTTAGGTCTCTCAATTTAGCTATGTACTTAACAGGTTCTGAATAAAGGACACGATTATCAAATAATGAAGTAGTGATTAACATTGAGGGATAAGATTTTTTTTCTAAATTATTATACGGTGAGTAAGATAAAATATATTCAAAATATTCCTTACTTTTAATAGGATTGCCCCACAATTCCCATTCTGCCGGCGTTAAAGGCAATTTATCATTTAACATTGTTGTCATCGTATCTACAAATGGTACCAGCAAAAGCATAGAAAAAAATAGTTCTGGAGCCATATTAGCCAATGCACCTCCCGTAAGCCCACCCGCTGAACCACCATAAAAACAAATCCCACCTTTATAAGTGTACCTTTGATCTATTAAATGGTTTGCGCACGCAATATAATCAAGAAAAGTGTTTTTCTTAAATTTTTTTTTACCTTCTTCATGCCAGACGTCTCCTAAATCACCACCTCCTCTAACGTGAGCTATTGCGAAGGTTATGCCTCGGTCTATCAAGCAAAAACGGGAGGCACTAAATGATGGGTCTACACTATGTTTATAAGCACCATACGCATAAAGCAATACTTTAGATTTACCATCTTGTTTAGAATTTTTTAAGCGAACTAAACTGATTGGCACCATTCTACCATCATGAGATTTAGCTTTAATTCTTTCTACCACATATTTTTTCGGATTATGACCAGATGGTATTTCTAATTCTTTAACAAGTTTTTTTTCTTTAGTTAAAATATTATATTCATAAACTTTTCCAGGAGTAGCCATGCTTTCCCAACTGATTCTAATTTTTTCTGTATTAGTATCTCTCTGCATTAAAGCTGCTCCGGGTGAACCAATAGGTTCATCTGAAATTTTTATCTCTTCTTCCATATTTGTTTTGATATTTCTGATAAATAATTTTGGTATGGCATCTGATTTTTCACTACGAATAATAAAATTATCTAAAAAATCAAAACTTCCAATTACTGTCTCTTTTTTAGAAGGTATAAATTCTTCTAGATTAAGAGTGTCATTTATTTTACATCTTAACACCTTATAATCTCTTGCATCTTTATTGGTATGAACATAAAAATATTCTTTCCAAGAGTCGATAGAATAACGTACATCTTTTTCTCTTTTCTTAAATAAAGTTGGTTTAATATCTATTGCATTAGAAGGGAAAAAATATTCTTCAACCGTTATATGATCTGATGTAGAAATAATAAAAAACTTCTCATCAGAACTTAAACTTAAACTACAAGTAAA
Source organism: Candidatus Pelagibacter sp. TMED165 (assembly GCA_002171035.2). The sequence goes on along the minus strand of NHHO02000009.1, from coordinate 130 downwards.
AGTTTCATCTTTTTCTTCAAAAATTAGTTTATCTTCTTTGGCTAAAGAACCAAGAACATGCTTATAAATTTGTCTTGGCCTATGAAATTTATCAAGTTTTGAATAAAAAAAACTTTTACTATCTAAAGAC
>NHHO02000032.1 GCA_002171035.2 Candidatus Pelagibacter sp. TMED165 | reverse complement strand
AATTTAAAAATATAGATTTAATACTATCTCCAGCTATGGGAGGAATTATTATTGGTTATGAAGTAGGTAGAATTTTAGGTATCGAAACTATTTTTGCTGAGAGAGTTAATGGTATTTTTGTTTTAAGAAGGGGATTTCATATTAAAAAAAATGTAAAAGTTTTAATTATAGAAGATGTAATTACTACAGGTAAATCTAGCTTAGAATGTTCAAATTTAATAGAAAATAAGGAAAAAAATTTATTAGGTTATGCTTGTTTAATAAATAGATCAAACGGTGCTTCTAGTATTAATCAAAAAATAATTTCACAAATTGAAATTGATATTCCTACTTACAAAGAGAACGAACTTCCAGAAAATTTATTATCCATTAAAGCTATTAAGCCTGGTAGTAGAAATTTATAATGGCTAAAATACGTTTAGGAGTAAATATTGATCATGTTGCAACAGTAAGAAATGCTAGAGGAGAAGAATATCCTAGTCCTTTAAAGGCAGCAATATTCTCTCAAAAATATGGAGCACATTCAGTAACAATTCACCTAAGAGAAGATAGAAGGCACATAAGGGATAAAGATCTTTATTTAATTAAATCAAAATTAAGAATTCCTCTTAATCTTGAAATTGCAGCTACACCTGAGATGGTTAAAATTGCATTAAAGCATAAACCACCTTTTATTTGTATTGTTCCGGAAAAAAGAAAAGAGATAACTACTGAAGGTGGGCTTAATCTCAAATATAATCAAAATTATTTAAAAAAAATTATATTTAAGCTTAAAAAAAATAAATCTAGAGTAAGCTTGTTTGTCGAACCAAATATTAATGATATTAAAACTGCCATGGAACTTAAATCTGATTGTGTTGAAATTCATACAGGAAAATTTTGCAATTTAATTAATAAGAAAAAATCTTATAAAAAAGAATTTATTCGAATTAAAAAAGCAGTATCCTACGCTGAGTCTATAGGACTAGAAGTTCATGCTGGCCACGGATTAACTTTTGAGTCAGCAAAAAAATTGTCAAGTTTAAAAAAAATAAAGGAATTTAATATCGGGCATTTTCTTATTGGTGAGTCAATTTTTCTAGGTTTAAGAAAGGTTATAAAAAAATTTAAGAAAATTTTATAATTATGAATATTATTGGCACTGGTATTGATATAGTCGATGTAAAGCGAATTGCAACTATATTAAAAAAAAAAAATAATTTTAAAAAGAGAATTTTTTCTATACATGAAATAAAACAAAGTAAAAATAAAAAAAAAAACTACCATTTTTTTGCTAAAAGATTCGCCGCAAAAGAGGCCTTCTCAAAAGCGCTAGGTGTGGGCATATCAGAAGGTTTGAATTTTAACGAAATTGAGGTTTTTAATAGTAGTAAAGGTAAGCCATCTATAAAAATTAGAGGAAAATCCATAAATGTTGTCAAAAAAGTTACCAAAAAAAAAAGAATCAAAATTTTTTTATCTTTAACCGATGAGAGCAAGTATGCTATTGCGATGGTAATTATTGCTATGTTATGAAAAAAAAAATAAAAGATATAATTTTTGAAAATTTAAAAACTATTTTTTACGCTTTATGTATTGCTTTATTTATTAGATCTTTTTTTTTCCAGCCATTTTATATACCTTCTTCTTCTATGGAACCTACTCTCCTAGTAGGAGATAGAATTTTTGTTTCAAAATATTCTTACGGTTATAGCAAACACTCACTACCATTTAGTCCTCCAATATTAAAAAATAGAATATTTGAAAAATCTCCAGAATATGGTGATTTAGTAGTTTTTAAGACACCATCAGACAATAGAACAGACTATATAAAAAGATTAGTAGGTAAACCTGGTGATGTAATACAATTCATTGATGGAAATATTTATATAAATAAACAAAAAATTAAAAAAAAAATTATTAAAAATGATTATAAAATAAGATGTGGAAACTCAAATATTGACGTTAATGCTTATGAAGAGGTACTACCAAATGGTAAAAAATTAATAGCAGTTTATAGAAAAGTAGGAACTATGATGAATACTGACAAGTACACTGTACCTTACGGAAATTATTTTTTTTTAGGGGATAACAGAGATTGTTCTAGAGATAGCAGATATTTATCTAGCGTAGGATATGTTAAAAAAAGTAATTTAGTTGGAAAAGCAAATATAATTTTTTTTTCTAATGACACAGTATCAGGTAGTTTTTTAAAATTTTGGAATTGGAAAAATTCACTAAGAATAGAAAGATTTTTTAAAATTTTAAAATGAAAAATTTCTTAACCGAATTTCAAAATGTTATTTCTATCAAATTCAACAATATAGATTTACTTAAAACAAGTTTAACTCACAAAAGTTTTAATAACAAAATTAATAATGAAAAATTAGAATTTTTAGGTGATAGAGTATTGGGTATAGTTTTATCGAATAAATTACTAAATATATATCCTCAAGAAAGTGTAGGTATTATTGATAAGAAATTTGCTAATATAGTAAATAAAAAAACTTGCGCTATAATTGCAAAAAAAATGGAATTAAAAAAATATATGATAACTGGTGACTCAAATAAAGGATCTGACAGATCAGATGAAAAAATTATAAGCGATGGTCTTGAAGCACTAATTGGTGCTATTTATTTAGATAAAGGCCTAGATGTTGCAGAAAAGTTTATTTCCAAGCATTGGAAGGATTTTTTAATAAAATCTTCTGTATTAGATATCGACTCTAAAACTAAACTTCAAGAATACAGTCTAAAAAAATTTAAAACTTTACCAGTATATAAATTTTTTAAACAAAGCGGTCCACAACACAGACCTATATTTAAAGTGAATGTGCAGATTAATAACTCTAAAATTTTTTCTGCTACTGGTGCATCCAAAAAAATTGCTGAACAGAATGCAGCCAAAAAATTAATTATTGATCTTAAAATATAGAAATGAATTGGCAGACAGAAGGAATACTATTATCTAAAACTAAGTTTAGAGAAAACGCTAATATAATAAACGTTTTTACAAATAAATATGGTAAAGTCAGCGGTATTGTTTATGGTGGAAATTCAAGAAAAATTAGAAATTATTTACAATTATCTAATAAAATTTTCATTTTTTATACTTCAAAAAGAGAAAATAAATTAGGATATTTTAAAACAGAGCTTGTCGAACCTATCGCTCCAAAATATTTTAACGATAAAAAAAAGACATCAGCTCTTCTTTCAATTGTAGCACTTTTAAATTCATTATTACCTGAATTTCAACCTTACAAAAATTTATACTTATCTATAAATAATTTAATAAAAAATTTTAACCAAGATAATTGGATAATATTATATATTATTTGGGAAATAAATTTAATAAAGGAACTTGGTTTTGATCCAAATCTTGATAAATTTGATGTAGATGATAATCTTTCAGAAATAATTGAAATAGATAATATAAAATATACTGTTCCAAAATTTTTATTAGCTAAAAGATTTGACAAAATAAAAGATTTATCAATAAAGAAAGCTTTAATTTTTACTAGAAGCCTTATTCAAAACAAGTTTTTTTTACCAAATAATCTTATATTTCCAAGATCCAGAGTGCATTTAGAAAATTATTTCAATTAAATTTTTTTATGTCTTTAGCTATTTCTAAAGCAAAATAACTAACTATACCATTTGAACCGGCTCTTTTTAATGAAATTATACTTTCATATATAGCTTCTTTTTTTAAAATTTTTTTTTGTATTCCCATTTTAAGTAAACTGTATTCGCCAGAAACTTGATATGAAAAAACAGGTATTTTAAAATTTTCTTTAACTAATTTAATTATATCAAGATATAACATTCCAGGTTTTACCATTATCATGTCAGCACCCTCTTTTATATCTAAGGAAACTTCTCTAAAAGCCTCTATAGAATTATGAAAATTCATTTGATATGTTTTTTTGTTACCTTTCAAATTTTTTTTAGATCCAACAGCGTCTCTAAAAGGTCCATAAAAATTTGAAGCATATTTTACAGCATATGATAAAATCATGGTATCCTTAAAATTATTTTTTTCTAGAGCTTTTCTGATCAATCCTATTCGACCATCCATCATATCTGATGGAGCAATTATATCACTACCCATCTCTACTTGCAGAAGAGATTGTTTAATTAAAGCTTCTATTGTTTTATCGTTATCAATTTTATTATTAATAACTAAACCATCATGACCACTTATTGTGTAAGGATCTAAAGCAACATCAGTCATAATACCAATATTTTTATATTTTTTTTTAATTACTCTTAATCCTTTGCAGATTAAATTATTTTCATTAAAAGCTTCTGAACCTTTGCTATTTTTTTTTTTTATTAGGTGTATATGGAAATAGAGCAACTAAAGGTATTCCTAAATTTACAGCTTTATTCATTATAACATCTAGTTTATCTATAGAGTATCTATAAACTCCAGACATAGTTTTGATTTCTTCTACTATATTCTTACCCTCTCTAATAAAAATTGGTAGTATCAAGTCATTTACTGAGAGTGAATTTTCTGAAATTAAACGTCTTATCCAGTCCGAGTTGCGAACTCTTCTCAATCTAGTACCTGGATATTTCCCAAAAATTCTCATGTATATAAGTTATTTAATTTTGTTTGATGCGACAAATATTATATTATAACTAACGATTAAAGTAATTTATTAAAGTATTTATGGCAAACTTAAATTTTAGTAATTTCTACCAAGTACCCAATCTTAAATTCGATATTCAAAGAATGAGAGATGACTTAAATAAAGTTTTAAAGAAAAAGAAATTTGAGTCTCCTGGTATTACTCACTTTGGAGCTATACCTTTAAATCAAATTCCTGGCGATGAAAATTCTATTAAAGGAAATAATATAAGAGGTGTTTATTGGACAAAACCAGATGAGTCAGGAAAAGAAGTTTCTAGAGATATAAAAATTGACGAGTCTAAATACACCGAAGTTGTTAAAGATTTCCAAAACACTTATTTTAAGGAAGTTTATGAAACTTTAGCAAAAAAATTTAAAATAGGTAGAGTTAGAATTTTATTAAAAGAACCAAGATCGACTTTAAGCTGGCATAGAGATCCTGAACCAAGATTACATATACCGATAATTACAAACGAAGGATGTTCAATGGTAATTGAAAATGTCGCTAAACATTTACCAGCTGATGGACATGTTACCATAACTAACAATACTAAATACCACAACTTCTTTAATGGTGGTGAGCAATCGCGTATTCATTTAGTAGCATGTGTTTTAGAAAATCCTTTTAAATAAATTGAAATCGATATTTAATAAAATATATATAGCTTCAGATCATGCCGGCTACGAAGTTAAAGAGCTTGTTAAAAAAAAATTATATAAAAAAAATTTTCTAAATTATGATTTGGGTCCAAATAACTCGTCTTCAGTAGATTATCCTGATTATGCTAAAAAGGTAGGTCTAGCTGTAAAAAGAAGTAAAAGTGCGGCAGGAATACTTATATGTGGATCAGGCACTGGCATGTCGATGACCGCCAATAGAATCAGAGGAATTAGAGCAGCAGTATGCTACAATACAAAATCTACTAGATTGTCTAGATTGCATAATAATGCTAATATAATATCATTAGGATCAAGACTTACAAAAAAAAATATAATCTTAAAATTAGTTGATATTTTTTTGAGCACAAAATTTGAAGGTGGAAGACATTTAAAAAGAGTAAAAAAAATATAAAATATGTCTACGATAATTAAAATTAATAAACTATTAAATAATTTTTTTAGTAAAAACTTAAAAGATTCTGATAAAGAATTATATTCTTCAATTAATAAAGAATTTTCTAGACAACAAAATCACATAGAATTAATAGCATCAGAAAATATTGTTTCTAAGGCGGTATTAGAAGCTCAAGGTTCTGTTCTTACCAATAAATATGCAGAGGGATATTCTGGCAAACGGTATTATGGTGGATGTGAATATGTAGACGTAGCAGAAGATTTAGCTATCGAAAGAGTTAAGAAAATTTATAACTGTAAATTTGCTAACGTTCAACCACATTCAGGTGCACAGGCCAATGGAGCTGTTTATTTAGCTTTATTAAAGCCTGGCGATACTACTTTGGCAATGAGTTTAAATTCTGGCGGTCATTTAACACATGGAGCTAAACCAGCTCAGTCTGGAAAATGGTTTAATGCAATTCATTATGAAGTTAATAAAGACACAGGGTTAATTGACTATGAAAATGTGGAAAAGCTTGCGTTAGAAAATAAACCTAAATTAATTATTGCTGGTGGTAGCGCGTACTCAAGAATAATAGATTTTAAAAAATTTAGACAAATATGTGATAAAACAGGTTCCTATTTATTAGTTGATATGGCACATTTTTCTGGGTTAGTAGCTGGTGGAGCTTATCCAAATCCAACGGAGTATGCAGATGTTGTAACCTCAACAACACATAAAGTTTTAAGAGGCCCTAGAGGAGGTATTATTTTAACAAACAGTGAGGAATTAATTAAAAAATTTAATAGTGCTGTATTTCCTGGTTTACAAGGAGGACCTTTAATGCATGTAATAGCTGCAAAGGCAGTTTGTTTTAAAGAAGCTCTTAATGAAGATTTTAAGATTTATACTAAGAAAGTCATTGAAAATGCTAAAGTGTTGTCCGAAACATTAATTAAAAATAATTTTAAAATATTTTCAGGAGGTACTGACACTCATTTAATGTTAGTTGATCTTAGAGCTTACAATGTTACAGGTAAAGACGCAGAAGCATCCTTGGGAAGAGCTAATATTACATGTAATAAAAACGGAATTCCTTTTGACACTCAAAGTCCGATGATTACTTCTGGTATAAGGCTTGGTACTCCTGCATGCACAACAAGAGGTTTTGAAAAAAATGAATTTGTTTTAGTTGGTAATTTAATCACAAAAGTAATTAATGGATTAGCTAAAAACCAAAAAGATAACTCAAAAATCGAGGAAGAAGTGAAAAAAGAAGTGATTGATCTCTGTTCTTCTTTCCCTATATATAGTAATAATTAATCTAAAATAAACATGATTTGCCCTTTTTGTAGAAAAAAAGATACTTCTGTTGTTGACTCTAGACCTACAGAGGATGGTACCGCCATAAGAAGAAGAAGAGTTTGCACGTGTGGAGGTGGTCAAAGATTTACTACTTTCGAAAGAGTCCAATTTAGAGAACTTACTGTAATTAAAAAAAATGGTCGAAGATCACCTTTTGATCGTGAAAAATTAGCTAAGTCTCTTTTTACTGCATTAAAAAAAAGACCTATTGATAATGATACAATTGAAAAAGTTGTCACAAAAATTTCAAGAGAACTTGAAGAAATGGGCCAGTCTGAAATACAATCAAGTGTAGTTGGAAAGAAGGTTATGGATGTTCTTAAAGAACTAGATAAAATAGCTTACATCAGATTTGCTTCAGTATATACAAATTTTAAGGAAGTAGAGGAATTTGAAGAATATATTGGAGAATTAGATGGTAAGACAAAAAAATAACTTTAAATTCAGAAACTCAGACTATTTAGATCTAGCTTTTGAACAAGCTAAACTAAATTTAGGATCAACCGGTGAAAACCCATCAGTAGGTTGTGTAATAGAGAAAAATGGTTCAATAATTTCCACTGGTTACACCTCATATTTAGGAAGACCACATGCTGAATTCAATGCTTTAAATAAAAAGATATCCTTTAAGGGTTCTAATTTATACGTTACGTTAGAACCATGTTCACATCACGGAAAGACTCCACCATGTGTGAATGAAATTATTAAAAAAAAAGTTAAAAAAATTTTTTTTTCTTTAAATGACATTGATATAAGATCTAAAAATAAAGCCAAAAAAATTCTAAATAATAGTAAAATTTTAGTAAAAAGAAATTTATTAAAAAAGAAAGGATTAAATTTTTATAAAAGCTATTTACTGTCTAAGGACAATAAATATCCATTAATTGACTGTAAAATTGCAATTTCGAAAGATTATTTTACTAAAAATAAAAAAAAAAAATGGTTAACCAATCAATACTCTAGAAAAAGAGCTCATTTGTTAAGATCTATGTATGATTGTCTTATAACTACCTCAAAATCTATTAATGAAGATAATTCATTATTAAATTGTAGGATCGAGGGTTTAGAAAAAAAAAGTCCAAATATATTAATTATTGATAGAAATTTAACTTTAAAAAAAAACAGCAATTTATTTAAAATAAGAAATAGGAAAATTATAATTGTCACTACAAGCAATTATCAAAATAAAATAAATTATTTTAAAAAAAAGAAAGTCAAAATTATTAAGTTAATTTCTCTTAATACTAAATATGACTTTTTGAAACTATTCTCAAAAGTTAGAAAACTAAAATATTCTAGAATTTTAGTAGAATCGGGACTTCAATTTACAAACTTTTTACTTCAAAACAAACTAATACATAATATTTTTATCTTTAAAACTAAAGTAAAATTAAAAAAGAACGGAATTAATTTTTCTACCAATAGACATATAAAAAAAATTAAATTAAATAATAAAATTAAAGTAAATCTTCAAAATGAAGATTTATATAAAATTAGATTAAAATAATGTTTAATGGAATTATTTATAACCAAGGAAAAATTGTTTTTTTAAAAAAAAATAAAAATAGCTTATTTTTAGATATAAAAACAAATCTCATGTTTAAAAAAAAAGATATAGGTTCTTCTGTTTCTTGCAATGGAACCTGTTTAACAGTTTTAAGTATTAATAATAAAATTATTAGATTTTATCTTTCAATTGAAACTCTAAATAAAACAAATTTTAAAAAATCTAAGCTAGGAGATAATATTAATATGGAAAAATCTTTAAGATTTGGCAGTGAAATTTCTGGCCATTATTTACAAGGACATATAGATACAGTTGGCAAAATTAAAAACATAAAAATTATAGATAATACGTGGTTGATTAAAATTATTTTTCCAACTAAATTTAGAAAATTAATAGCAGAAAAAGGATCTATAGGTATTAATGGTGTCTCATTAACAGTAAATAAGTTGACTAAGAATACTTTAACACTAGCAGTAATTCCTCATACTTTAAAACTAACAAATTTATTAAATTTAAAAAAAAATAGTTTAGTTAATATAGAGTTAGATTTATTTGCTAAATATTTAAAAAAAATTAAAAATTAAATGAAAAAAAACTTACTTTCACCAATTAAAGAAATTCTTAAAGATGCAAAAAAAGGTAAAATGTTTATTTTAGTAGATGATAAAGATAGAGAAAATGAAGGCGACTTAATTATTCCTGCATCAAAATGCAATTCCAAGAGTATTAATTTTATGGCTAAACATGGCAGAGGTTTAATTTGTCTCGCACTTGAAAAAAAGCAAGTAGATAAACTTTCTTTACCTTTAATGTCATCAGTAAACAAATCAAGAATGCATACCGCTTTTACTGTTTCAATAGAATCTAAAAAAGGTATTACAACAGGCATTTCTGCTTTTGATAGAGCTAAAACTATTAAAGTTGCAATCAATTCTAAATCAAAAAAAAAAGATATTGTATCTCCAGGACATGTTTTTCCTTTAGTAGCAAGAAATGGAGGAGTATTAGAGCGAGCAGGTCATACCGAGGCTTCCGTAGATATTTCAAAGCTTGCTAAACTAAATCCTAGTGCAGTTATTTGTGAGGTGATGAATGAAGATGGAAGAATGGCTAGGCTTAAGGATTTAAAACCTTTTTCTGAAAAACATAAAATTAAAATAGCCTCAATAGAAGATTTGATTGCATATAGATTAAGAAATGAAAATTTAATTTCAAAGGGATCTACAAAAATTTTTAAAAATAAAAGATGTGGGAAATATGAGTTTATTACTTATGAAAATAAGTTAGATAATTCGAATAATTTCGTAATAAAGAAAGGAAATTTTAATTTACATAAAAAAGTAATTCGTATAAGAGTAATATCAGCAAAGTTAAAAAATTCTAAATCAATTTTAAAAGATGCTAGAATTAAAAATTCATTTAATTACCTTTCTAAATATCCAAATTTTGCTTTAATACTTATAAATAATAGTAAAACTGATAATAGTGAGAAAGATAATGTGATACTAAGATATTATGGTATAGGAGCACAAATAATTAAAGATCTAAAAGTTAAAAAAATGGTTTTAGTTACTAGAAAAAGAAAAAAAATAATTGGTCTCGAGGGATTTGGTTTAAAGATTAAAAAACAAGAAATTATAAGATGAAAAAAAAAAAAGTACTAATTATCACTTCAAGATATAATCATTATATTGTCGAAGGATTAATTCGTTCAGCTTCTAAACAACTAAACACACAAAGTTGGATTCAAAAATCTATTATTGAAGTTCCCGGTGCTTTTGAAATTCCTGTAACCATAGAGAAATATATTAAAAAATTTGATGGTATAGTGGCTTTAGGATGTATTATTAAGGGTGAAACTAATAATTTTGAATTAATATCAAAATCTATCACTGAGGCTTTAATGCAACTTTCTATAAAACATAAAAAACCTATAGGAAATGGAGTTATTTCATGCTTCAACATTAAGCAAGCTCAGGCAAGAAAAGATAAAGGCCGAGAAGCTGCAGTTGCTGTTCAACTCGTTTTATCAAATAATATCACAAAAATTGATTAAATGAGTGTAAAAATAAATAAAAATACTTCACCTAGAGTAAGAGTGATCCAAAAAATTTATGGTTCTCTAATGAACCCAGATGAGGAGATTATTTATCCAAAAAGCCAATACAAAAAATTTATTAAAGATGTAGTTCAAGGCACTATTGAACGGAAAGAACTGATAGAAGAAATATTGATAAAACATATGAAAGGAGATATTGATTTAAAAAGAACCGATAAAATTTTAAAAATTATTATTTTTGCTGCCATTTTTGAGCTTTTGTTCAAACATAATAATCCAATAAAAGTTATTATTAGTGAATATTTAAAGGCTTCTGAATTTTTTTTAGAAAAAGCTCAAACACGATATTTAAACGCAATACTTGACAAAATATCTATAAAAATTCGTAAAATTGAACAGTAGTGACAAGTTTATCAATCTTAGTACAGTTTAAATGTATATATGTATAAATTTAGGAAAAGATTAACTTGCGTTTTTTAATAATTTTTGGCATTTATCATCCTTTAATATGAATACATCTTTAGAACTACTTTACTTAATTGCTTTTACTGGAATCCTAGCTGTGGCTTATAGTTACTTACTATCTGGCCAAATTTTGTCTTCAAGTGCAGGCAATCCCAAAATGCAAGAAATTGCCGAGGCTATTCAAATAGGTGCTAAAGCGTATTTAAATCGTCAGTACAAAACAATAGCAATTGTTGGTGTAATTGTTTTATTAATTGTTAGTTATTTTTTTAGTTTACTTGTTGGAGTAGGATATTTTATTGGAGCCTTTTTGTCAGGTGTTGCTGGTTACGTTGGAATGTTAATATCGGTGAAAGCTAATGTAAGAACTGCAGAGGCCTCGAGAAAAAGTTTACAAGCTGGATTAACGATTGCCTTTAAGTCTGGAGCAATAACTGGTCTATTAGTTGCAGGATTAGCTCTATTAGCAATTACTCTATACTATATTTTTTTAGTTAATTATAATGTTGATTCAAGAGAGGTTATTAATGCATTGGTTGCTTTAGGTTTCGGAGCATCTTTAATTTCAATTTTTGCGAGGCTTGGCGGCGGAATATTTACTAAAGGAGCTGACGTAGGAGCTGATTTAGTTGGAAAAGTTGAAGCTGGAATTCCTGAGGACGATCCAAGAAATCCAGCTGTGATAGCTGATAATGTCGGAGATAATGTAGGTGATTGCGCAGGCATGGCAGCTGATTTATTTGAGACTTATGCTGTTACTATTGTAGCTACAATGGTTTTGTCCTCTATATTTTTTTCAGGAGATTTTAATATGATGATTTATCCCTTAGCTATAGGAGGCTCTTGTATCATAACATCAATAATTGGAACATGGTTTGTGAGACTTGGAAAAAGCAATAATATAATGGGAGCCCTATATAAAGGATTTGTTGTTACCGCAATTTTATCACTATTAATTTTATACCCTGTAACAAATACAGTAATTGGTTTAGATAAAATTTATAATAATTCAGGAATTTCCTTTTCAGGGTTTGATCTATATATTTGTGGAGTAGCTGGTCTTGTAATCACAGGTTTGCTTATTTGGATTACAGAATATTATACTGGCACTAATTATAGACCTGTTAAGAGTGTTGCTCAATCATCTACTACTGGTCATGGAACAAATGTTATTCAAGGTTTGGCTGTTTCAATGGAGGCCACAGCTATCCCAGCATTAATTATTGTGGTAGGTATTTTATTTACAAATAATTTAGCAGGTCTTTTCGGTATTGCTATTGCGGTAACTTCTATGCTCGCTCTTACTGGTATGGTAGTTGCATTAGATGCATATGGTCCAGTAACAGATAATGCTGGCGGAATTGCTGAGATGTCAAAACTTCCTAAAAGCGTTAGAAAAACTACAGATGCTTTAGATGCCGTGGGCAATACAACTAAAGCAGTTACAAAAGGATATGCTATTGGTTCAGCGGGCTTAGGTGCATTAGTTTTGTTTGCTGCTTACACTGAAGACATTAAATTTTTCTCAACTGTTAAAGGTTCTGCTTTAGAAGGAATCAATGTTACATTTGATTTATCTAATCCTTTTGTGGTCGTTGGTTTACTCGTGGGCGGTATGTTACCTTACCTATTTGGTTCGATGGGTATGCAAGCTGTTGGAAGAGCAGGTGGTGCAGTAGTTATTGAAGTAAGAAGACAATTTAAAAAAATTCCTGGTATTATGAAAGGAAAAAGAAAGCCTGATTATGGCAGATTAGTAGATCTTTTAACAAAAGCCGCCATTAAAGAAATGATTATACCTTCTCTATTACCTGTATTATCTCCAATATTTTTATATTTTATAATATTGCCAATAGGAGGTATGGAAGCAGCACTTGCATGTTTAGGTGCTATGCTTTTAGGAGTTATAGTAACAGGACTATTTGTTGCAGTTTCAATGACGGCTGGAGGCGGAGCATGGGATAACGCTAAAAAATATATTGAAGATGGTAATTTTGGTGGAAAAGGATCTGAAGCTCACAAAGCAGCTGTTACTGGCGATACTGTTGGAGATCCTTATAAAGATACAGCAGGTCCAGCAGTTAATCCGATGATTAAAATAACTAACATTGTAGCCTTATTACTTTTAGCTGTAATAGCCCACTAAAATTTTTTTTTACCATACATTTTTTGCTTTATACTTCCTAAAAATTTTCCTACGACACCAGTTTGATTCACTTCATTTACGGTTTCTTTATTTGAATAATCAACTTTTTTCATATCACCCTTATTATAAGATTTTTTTTTTGTAAGAACTCCATATTTATTAAATTTGAGCTCTAGTACATTATTCTTAATTAAAACATTTCTACCTAGTTGGTGTAACTCTCCTTTTTTAGTGGTTCTTTCAATGTATATCCAGGTATTTTGATCTTTTAAAGATGTTGAATGCGGATTACCCATAAGTTTTATAACATCATTTTTATTCGTTGTGTTAATTATTAAAGCTTTTTCTCTATTCTCTAAAAAATTTAAGCCGTGAGGCTTATTTGCATCTTTTAGTTGACAGTTAGTTGAAAAAAATAAAAGAAATATGATATAAAATATTCTATTATGTTTTCTAAATATAAACCTCATAATAATTCTCTTTATAACAAATTAGTAAGTTTATCACGAAATATTTTTTTTTACAAAAAACTTCAATTAAAAGACAATTTTGAAAGTAGAATTATCTTAATTTTTATTCATTTTTCGATCATTTTAATTATATTTAAATCTAAAAATCGAGAAAAGTTCCCTCAATTAATTTTTGACAATATCTTTCAAAATATAGAATATCATCTCAGGGAGCTCGGTCATGGAGATGTTTCTGTAAACAAAAAAATGAAAATTTTAACTAAAATTTTCTATGATATTTTATTAAAAATAAATACTGGTAAAAGTGAGGATTTTTTAGTTAATAAATCTATAATAAAAAAATATTTAGATGATCAAAATAAGATTAACGATGTATTTCTTGAAGAATTAAGTCATTATATTGAATATTTTTATAATTTTTGTTTTGAATTAAACACTAATAGTGTGTTAAAAGGTGAAATCAATTTTAAGTATTAAATTATTATGGCAGTACCAAAAAGAAAAACTACTCCTTCAAAAAGAAACATGAGAAGATCTCATCATCGTATATCTTCCGTCAATGTTGTTGAAGATAAAAAAAGTGGAGAGTATAAATTATCTCACCATATCGATTTAAAAACTGGTTTCTATAACGGTAAAAAAATTTTAGACTTATAATAATTATCAAACAGCATGAATAATAAAATTACGATTGCCATTGATGCTATGGGAGGTGAAAATGCACCTATTAAGAATATACAAGGATTAAACCTTTTTTTTGAAAAAAATAAAAAAAATGATAATTTCTTTTTCAATATTTACGGAGATCAAATTCAAATTAATAAAGAACTTAAAAAATATAATATTCCAGAAAAATATATTAAAGTTTTTCATTCATCCTCAGTTGTTTCTGATGAAGAAACACCATTAACTGCAATTAAAAATTCAAAAGATAGTAGTATGTGGAATTCCATAGAGTCACAAATAAACGCTAAAGCAAATATTTCAGTTTCAGCGGGTAATACAGGAGTCTTATTTGTGATTTCTAGAATGTTACTCAAAACAATGGATGAAATAAAAAAGCCCGCGCTTGCTGGTCTATGGCCAAACAAAGAAAACATGAATGTAGTTCTTGATTTAGGTGCAAATATAGAGTGTGATGAAAATAATTTAGTCGATTTTGCTGAGATGGGTGCTGCATTGTTTAAATCTTTATTTCCAAACGAAGATTCAAAAGTTGCATTATTAAATATTGGCTCTGAGGAAATTAAAGGTACAGATATATTAAAAAAAGCTTACTCTAGATTAAAAGAATTATCTAGATTTGGAGATTTTAAATTTAATGGTTTTATCGAGGGAAATCAAATTACTGAAGGCAAATCAAATGTGATTATTACAGATGGTTTTACTGGAAACGTAGCATTAAAAACTGCTGAGGGTACAGCTAAATTTATTACAGATTCTTTAAAAGATGCTTTAAAAGAAACACTTTTAGCAAAATTTTCAATTTTATTTTCTTACTTCGCTTTAAAAAAATTTAAACAAAAACTAGACCCTAGAAAATTTAATGGAGCAATTTTTTTGGGATTAAAAGGTCCGGTTGTTAAAAGTCATGGCGCAACTGATTATGTAGGATTTTATCACGCTATAGATCTCTCATACCGAATAATAAAAGGTGATTTGATGAGTAAAATTAAAAACAATTTAAGTCATGTTGATGGAAAAGAATAAAGAAATAAACCTCACCAAAAAAGATTTAGCAACCTCTATAAGCAAGAAAATTGGTATATCAAACTTATACGCTGAAAAAATAATGAATAATATTTTAGAAACAATTATTGAGAATCTAAAACTTTATAAATCTACTAAAATTACTAATTTTGGAAGTTTCCTTATTAAAAGAAAAAAAGAAAGAATAGGAAGAAATCCAAATAACAAAGAAGTTCATAAAATAAAAGAAAGAAATGTTATAAAATTTACTATTTCTAAATCTTTAAAAAAAAAAATAAATAATGAGTAAAAATCTTTTTTCTAATAAAGAAAAATTAATTAATATAAGTGAACTAGCTAAGCGAATTGGGTTAATTAATAAAAAAAATGGCAAACCGTTAACTCACACTTTAAGATTTTGGGAGAAAAATTTTCATCAAATTAAGCCAATTATTCTTCCAGGTAACAGACGGTATTATTCAAGTAAAATTATTGATATTGTGTCTTTAATTAAATTTCTTCTAAAGGATAAAGGTTTGACTATAAAAGGAGCTAAAAAAATTTTAAATAACAAGGCAAATTCTCTTGACGAATTTGAGACTTCAAGTATAAAAGCTGAGTATTATAAAAAAAAAATTAAATTAAAATCAAAAAGTATTTTAAAAAAAATTAAAAAATTAAATGGCAAAAAAAACACATCAAAAAGTTAGACTAGTACCAGAAAGCAATCCTAATAGTTCCTTTTTTTATTATGCAAAAAAACCCACTAAAGGTGAAAAGGTAAAAAATAAATTAAAAGTTAATAAGTATAATCCTTCAACAAGAAAGCACGAAGTATTCGTAGAAAAAAAATTACCTCCTCATAGTAAGTAATTATTTTTTAAAATTCCTATATTCATATTGAATATAAGATTTAATTATAGTATTCCAAATATTAACCGTAATTTTAGGATCTATACCCTTTTGTATGGATTTTTTTCTTATTCTTTTTAAAATTAATTTAATTCTTTTTTTATCAACTATTTCCTTTTTATATTTTTTTTGTTTTAAAACTTGATTAACTAGTAAAGTTCTTTTTTTAAATATTTTTAATAGAGCTTCATCTAATTTATCTAGTTTTATTCTTATTTTGCTTAATTTTTTATTTTTCATAGCGACATTAAAAATATTTTTTTTATATAATATAAAGATTATAATTAATAATGTTATTAAATAATCAAAAATATTATAAATATATAAACCTATGGTTAATTCTAACAATAATACTTGTTGTTTCAATGATAATTGTCGGAGGATTAACTAGATTAACAGACTCAGGTTTATCAATAACAAGATGGGAATTGTTTACTGGGTTATTCCCCCCTTTATCTGAAAATAAGTGGATAGAGTACTTTGACCTCTATAAAGAAATTCCTCAATTTTTGTTAATAAATAAAAATTTAACAATTGAAGAATTTAAAATTATTTTTTATTGGGAATATTATCACAGATTACTAGGTAGAGTAATTGGACTATTTTTTTTAATACCGTTAATTTTTTTTACTTTTAAAAAAATTATTTATAAAAATGATTTAATTTCATTATATTTAATTTTTTCTTTAATTTGTTTTCAAGGCTTTATAGGTTGGTATATGGTTCAAAGTGGTCTAATAAATAATGTTACCGTCAGTCATTTTAGATTATCCTTACATTTATTCATTGCTTTTGTAATTTTAGCATTATTAGTATGGATATATATAAACAATATAAATTCTACCAAAAAGTTTTTTTTCAATTTTTCCTCAGAAAATAATATAATTAAGATCTTTATTTTATTAATATTTCTACAAATAATTTTTGGAGCTTTTGTTTCCGGTTTAGATGCTGGAAAAATTTATCAATCTTGGCCTTTGATGAATAGTTCATATTTTCCTAATGACGTACAAATAAAAAATATTTTAGATTTTATTAATTTTAATGACAGAAGTTATGTTCAATTTTTACATAGGAATATTGCCTATTTAATTTTCTTTATATATCTTTTTATTGGTTTTAATATTCTAGTTCATAAAAAAAAATATCTTTATAAATCGTACCTAATTGTTTTAGTAATTTTATTAGCTCAGTTAGTATTGGGAATTTCAACTTTGCTTAGTGGTTTAAATTTTTATTTGGCGTCTTTACACCAAATATCAAGTATATTTCTCGTAATTTTCTCTTTAAGTCTTTATTATCGTTCTATTTAATAAATTGACTTTATTAATAATTATTAGTATTTATCGCCATATTTAAATCATGACACCATTTATAAAAAAAAAAGATATTAAAAATGATTGGCTTTTAATTAATGCTGAAAACCTGGTAGTTGGTAGATTAGCTGCATATATTTCAAAAGTTTTAAGAGGTAAAAATAAACCTCAATTTAATCCTCATATGGATAATGGTGACTTTGTAATAGTAACAAACATAGATAAGATTAAATTTACTGGTAAAAAATTTTCAGATAAAATTTACTATAGGCATACAGGTCATCCTGGAGGCATTAAAGAAACTACTCCAAATACATTAAAAACAAAAAATAAAACAGATGAAATTCTAAGATCTGCTGTTAAAAGAATGTTACCTGGCGGACCTTTAGCTAAAAAACAACTTACAAAATTAAAAATTTATAGTGGCGAAAAACACCCTCATGAAGTTCAAAATCCTACTATTATTAAATTTAACGAAAAAAATAAAAAAAATATATCTAAAGAATAATGGAAAATACTAATTTATCAGAAACTCCTAAAAATAAAAAAATTAAACTTGATTTTAAAGACAGTAAGTATGCTACCGGCAGAAGAAAAAGATCTATTGCTAAAGTGTGGGTAAAAAAAGGAAGTGGTATAATTCACGTAAATGGAAAAAAGATGAATGAATATTTTAAAAGACCAGTACACCAAATTATTGTTATAAGACCTTTAGAAATTTCAAACGTACTTAATTCATACGATGTAAAATGTTCTGTTAAAGGGGGAGGTCTCTCAGGCCAGGCAGGAGCTATTATTCATGGCTTGTCACGAGCTTTAGTTAGCTATGATGAAACCTTAAAAACTACTTTAAAAAAAGAAAAATTAACAACTCGAGATTCGCGAGTTGTTGAAAGAAAAAAATACGGTCATAGAAAAGCTAGAAGAAGCTTCCAATTTTCTAAAAGATAAATCATTTAATTTATTATTTATAATATCAGTGATATATAATAGATATGTCATTAAAAAAAATTAATGTAGCAGTAGCAGGAGCAACTGGATATGTGGGTCTAGATTTAATCTATTTATTATCTAAACATCCTAAAGTTAATATTATATCTTTATGTGCACAGAAAAAATTAGGTAAAAATATTCAATTTTTTGACACACGAATTAAAAAAAAACTTCCAAAAATTTCAAATCTTAAAAAAGTTAATTGGAAAAATATTGATTTACTT
>NHHO02000017.1 GCA_002171035.2 Candidatus Pelagibacter sp. TMED165 | reverse complement strand
TACCAAATTTAATGTTTCAGTTTTGCAAGGAATAACTGGATCAGGTAAAACTATTATTTATTTTGAAAGAGTAAAAGAAATTTTAAAAAACAATAAGCAAGTTTTAATAATGTTACCTGAGATTTTTCTTACTACTCAGTTTAAAAAAAGATTTGAAGACTTTTTTGGTTTCCAACCTTGTGTCTGGCACTCAAAGATTAATTTAAAAGATAAAAGAAGCGCTTGGTATGGAGTTGCTAAAAATAAAATTAAAGTTGTAATTGGTGCTAGATCATCTTTATTTTTACCTTTTAAGAATCTTGGTCTAATAATAGTAGATGAAGAGCACGATCAATCGTACAAACAGGATGAAGGAATGGTTTATAATGCAAGAGATATGGCAGGTTCAAGAGCTTCTTTCGAAAACATTCCAATATATTTAATCACTTCAGTCCCATCTCTTGAAACATTTAAAAATATTAAAGATAAAAAATATAACCATACAAAAGTTTCTCAAAGATATAAAAATTTTAATTTACCCAATACAAAAATAATAAATTTGAATTTAGAAAAAATGAAAAATAAATTTATTTCAGATAAAACTTTTGAGACAATTAATTCATATTTGGAAAAAGGCGACCAAGTTTTATTTTTTTTAAATCGAAGAGGGTACGCACCTTTTTTAATTTGCAAAAAATGTAAACATAGACATATTTGTTCTAATTGCTCAATTTATCTTACTTATCATAAAAACAAAAATAAATTAATATGCCACCATTGTGGGATAAATACTTCTACAATTAAAACTTGTTCTAAAGATAAAAAAAAATGTGAGTACCATATGTATGGCCCTGGTGTTGAAAAAATTTATGAAGAGCTAAAAATTAGGTACCCAGAAAAAAATATAAAGATATTTTCAAGCGACTATTTAGCAAACAAAAGTGAAAATATTTTAGAAGCTATTGAGAGCAATAAAGTTGATATCATTGTAGGAACTCAAATGATTTCAAAAGGATTTAATTTTAAAAAACTTAATTGCATAGTTGTTGTAGATGCAGATTTTTCAGGAAGAGGTTATGATTTGAGAACCACAGAAAAAAATATACAATTATACAATCAACTCAGTGGAAGAGCAGGAAGATTTTCCTCAGAGTCTATTATTATATATCAAACACTTAGTCCTGCAAATGACACGTTAAGAGATATTATTATTAACAATCCTGAGAAGTTTTTAGAAAATGAAATGATTATAAGACAAGAAAATGAGCTTCCACCATTTTCAAGATTGATTGCAATAATAATTTCTTCTTCAAATAAAAATCAAAGTATACTTGCCGCCACTGAAATAAAAAAAAGACTAATGCAAATTGAAAATATTGAAATCCTCGGTCCTGTTGAATCCCCACTAATTAAATTAAATAAAAGATTTAGAGCAAGACTTTTAATTAAAAGTAAAAAACAAAATTTAATACAAAAAAAGATTGAAAAAATTTTCAATAACTTGAAAATTTCTAGTAAAATTAAACTTAAGGTTGATGTAGATCCAATTAATTTTGCTTAAAAACTGTATATACCATCTTGATCAGAAATGATGCATATGGTAGGAAATTCCAATAATTCTTAAATTAATATCACAGATAGGAAAAAATTGAGCACTAACTACTCATTCTCAGCTGAAACCTCTTCAAGGTACGCTTTGGCATTATTTGAACTTTCTAGTGAGAATAACGAAATAATAGATATTGAACAGGAAGTAATAAATCTTAATAGGATTTATAATTATGACGCAAATTTAAGAAGTTTTTTAAAAAATCCAACTAAATCAATTTCAAAACAAATGGAAACAATAAGAATATTGTCTAAAATTTTAAAATTCAAAAAAACTTTGACAAATTTCCTATTACTGCTTGTATCAAAAAGAAGAATATTTTTTTTAGAAAAAATTATGAAAAGCTTTTTATCTTTAGCTCTAAAAAAAAGAGGCGAACTACAAGCTTCTCTTGTTTCCTCGAAAAAATTACAAGAAAATGAACTAAAAGAGATTAGTAAAAAATTGTCTGAAATTATAGGATCAAAACTAAACTTTAAATTTATTCATGACGATCAACTTATAGGTGGTATAAAACTTCAAGTTGGAAGCTTGATGATTGACTCTTCAATACAAAATAAATTAAGAAAATTCAAAAAAGCTTTATTGGAAATATAAAATGCAAATAAACCCTTCAGAAATAACAAAACTTTTAAAAGAGCAAATCAAAAATTTCGATGAAAAAGCAGAAGTTTCCGAAATTGGAAAAGTTTTATCTGTTGGAGACGGTATTGCAAGGGTATACGGTTTAGATAATGTTCAAGCTGGAGAAATGGTAGAATTTAATGACGGATCAAAAGGTATGGCTTTAAACTTAGAAAGCGATAATGTTGGTGTAGTAATATTTGGAGATGACAGAAGTATTAAAGAAGGGGATGTAGTTAAGAGAACAAATTCAATTGTAGACGTCCCTGTTGGAAAAGAATTGCTTGGAAGAGTTGTAGATGGGCTTGGAAATCCAATTGATGGAAAAGGAAATCTTTCGGTAAAAATAAATAGAAAAAGAGTTGAGGTGAAAGCTCCGGGTATAATTCCACGACAATCAGTTAATGAACCAATGCAAACTGGCTTAAAAGCAATAGATAGCTTAATACCGATTGGCAGAGGACAAAGAGAACTTATTATAGGAGATAGACAAACTGGGAAAACTGCAGTAGCAGTAGATACAATAATTAATCAAAAAGCAATAAATGAGTCTGACGATGAAAAAAAGAAATTATATTGTGTATACGTTGCGATAGGTCAAAAGAGATCTACCGTAGCTCAGATTGTGAAAACATTAGAAGATGCCGGAGCTATGAAATATACTACTGTTGTTTCGGCAACTGCGTCTGACTCGGCTCCATTACAATTTTTAGCTCCTTATACGGGGTGTACAATAGGTGAATATTTTAGAGACAACGGTATGCATGCATTAATTATTTATGACGATTTATCGAAACAAGCTGTTGCTTACAGACAAATGTCTTTATTGTTAAGAAGGCCTCCGGGAAGGGAAGCGTATCCAGGTGATGTTTTTTATTTACATAGCAGACTTCTAGAAAGAGCTGCAAAGCTGAATGATAAAGAAGGAGGAGGCTCACTAACAGCTCTTCCAATAATTGAAACTCAAGCTGGAGATGTTTCAGCATATATTCCAACCAATGTAATATCTATCACAGACGGGCAGATATTTCTTGAAACAGAACTATTTAACCAAGGTATAAGACCTGCTGTTAATGTAGGTTTATCAGTATCTAGAGTAGGATCGGCAGCTCAAACTAAGGCTATGAAAAAAGTTGCTGGCTCTATTAAACTTGAATTAGCACAATATCGAGAAATGGCAGCATTTGCGCAATTTGGTTCAGATTTAGATGCAGCAACTCAAAAGCTTTTAAATCGAGGATCAAAGTTAACTGAGTTATTAAAACAAAGTCAATATTCTCCTATGACTGTAGCCGAACAAGTTATCTCTGTTTTTACAGGTGTGAAAGGTTATTTAGACGACATTGACTTAAAAGATATTAAAAAGTTTGAAACTCAAATTGTTGAAAAAATTAAAAATGAAAAGCCTGAAATTATCGAAAAAATTGGAAAGTCTGGGAAATTAGAAGACGACATTGAGCAGTCACTTAATAATATAATTCAAAATTATAAAAAATCGGTTAAATAATGCCTAGTTTAGATGATTTAAAAAAAAGAATAAAAAGTGTCAAGTCGACACAAAAAATAACCAAAGCTATGAAAATGGTTGCTGCGGCAAAACTGAGAAAGGCTCAAGAGAGTGCCGAAAAAGGAAGGCCATACAGTGAAAAAATGTTAAATATTATTTTAAATTTATCAAAAACTATTGAGAAGAATGACGACTCGCCTAAGCTTATTTCAGGAAATGGAAAAGATCAAATTTATTTATGTGTAGTAATGACAGCTGATAGAGGTTTATGTGGAGGTTTCAATTCAAACATTTGTAAGCTGGCTAAAAGAAATTTTAAAAAGCTATTGAATGAGGGAAAGGAAATAAAGATTATTACTATAGGGACAAAAGGATATGACCAAATAAAAAAAGAATATGGAAAATATATTATCAAGCAAATTAGTTTGAAAGATAAAAAAAAAATTACATATAAAGACGCAACTGAAATTGGAAAAGACATAATTAATTTATTTGAAAATAAGGAGTTCGATAAATGTATATTATTTTATAATAATTTTAAAAACGTTATTACTCAAATACCACAATCTCAACAAATCATTCCTATAGAAATCAAATTAGTATCTAAAAAAGACGAAAAACAAGATATATTTTACGATTTTGAACCTGACGAAAGTGAAATACTAAAAGAACTTCTTCCTAAAAATATTTTTACTCAAATATTTAAAGCCTTTTTAGAAAATGCTGCAAGTGAACAAGGGTCACGAATGACCGCAATGGATAACGCTACAAGAAATGCTGGAGATTTAGTAGATAAATTAACGATAAATTATAATAGGAGTAGACAAGCCTCTATAACCAAAGAATTAATTGAAATTATTTCAGGAGCAGAAAGTTTATAAAATGGCTAGTGAAGGAAAAATAACCCAATTAATCGGGGCAGTAGTTGATGTTAGTTTTGAAGGTGAATTACCGGAAATTTATACCGCTTTAGAAGTAAATAATGGTGGCAATAAATTAGTTCTAGAGGTGGCCCAACATTTAGGCGAAAATAGTGTAAGAACTATCGCTATGGATTCCACTGAAGGCCTTAAAAGAGGTGACAAAGTTACTAATACAAATTCTCCTATAAGTGTTCCGGTAGGTCCAGAAACTTTAGGTAGGATAATCAATGTGATTGGTCAACCTATTGATGAAAAAGGTGAGATTAAAACCTCTGAAAAGTGGCCAATCCACAGAGCTGCCCCAAAATTTACTGATCAATCTACCGAAACAGAAATTTTGGTAACTGGAATTAAGGTCATCGATTTATTAGCTCCTTATGCTAAAGGAGGAAAGATTGGTTTATTTGGTGGAGCTGGTGTTGGTAAAACCGTTACCATTATGGAATTAATAAATAATATTGCTAAAGCACATGGCGGGTTTTCTGTTTTTGCAGGAGTTGGTGAAAGAACCCGAGAAGGCAATGATCTATATCATGAAATGATTGAGTCGGGAGTTATAAAAACAGAAGGAAAGGGGTCTAAAGCTGCTTTAGTGTATGGACAGATGAATGAGCCTCCTGGAGCTAGAGCTCGAGTTGCTTTAACAGGATTAACCGTCGCTGAATACTTTAGAGACAAAGAAGGGCAAGATGTTTTATTTTTTGTAGATAATATTTTTAGATTTACACAAGCAGGATCTGAAGTTTCAGCATTATTAGGAAGAATTCCATCAGCTGTCGGTTATCAACCAACTTTAGCAACAGATATGGGAAATTTACAAGAAAGAATCACCTCAACTGGAAAAGGTTCTATAACCTCAGTACAGGCTATATATGTGCCTGCTGACGACTTAACTGATCCCGCACCTGCTACATCTTTCTCTCACTTAGATGCAACAACGGTCTTATCGAGACAAATTGCAGAATTAGGAATATATCCTGCTGTAGATCCACTTGACTCAACTTCAAGGATTTTAGATCCTAGAGTTGTAGGTGAAGAACATTATAGGGTAGCTAGAGAAGTTCAAAGAATACTTCAAGCGTATAAATCTTTACAAGATATAATTGCTATTCTAGGAATGGATGAACTTTCAGAAGAAGACAAATTGACGGTTGCAAGAGCAAGAAAAATTCAAAGATTTTTATCTCAACCATTTTTTGTTGCTGAGGTTTTTACAGGATCTCCAGGAAAATTAGTTGATCTAGAATCAACAATCAAAGGTTTCGATGCAATTTGCAAGGGTGAGTATGATCATTTACCCGAATCTGCTTTTTATATGGTAGGATCTATTGAGGAGGCTGTAGAAAAAGCTGACAAATTGACAAAAGATACTGCAGCTTAATGTCTGAAAATTTTAATATTCAAATAATAAGTCCCGATAAAACTATCTTAAACTTAGAAACTGAGGAAGTAATTATACCTTCATACGAAGGTCAAATGACAATTCTTAAGGATCATATTCCCATCATAACTTTTTTAAGGCCTGGATTTATAGAAATAAAGTCAAAAGGGCAAAAGAAAAAATTTTTTATAGAGGAAGGAACAGTTGAATTTTTAGGAAATAATTTACTTATACTTTCTTCAACAATAAAAAGTTTAAGTGATATTTCACAAAGCGAAAAACAAAACATGATACAAGCGTCAGAAAAAAAACTTTTAGAAAATATTTCAGATAAAGAAAAGTATGAAATAGCACACAAAATTGACAGCTTAAAAGAAATTAATTGATAATTCCTTTTATTTGTAAAACAAGTTTATCATAAACTCTTTTTTTAAAATCAACGATTACATTCGGCAATTCGTCAATCTCTAGCCATTTCCACTCAATAAATTCAGGATGTTTTGTATTTATATTTATTTCTTTTTCATCACCTATAAACTTTACTATAAACCATTTTTGCTTTTGGCCTCTAAATCTTCCTCTCCATATCTTTCCAACTAGGTTTTTAGGCAAATAGTATTCAAACCAATCGTTCAGTTCTTTAATAATTTGAATATTTGTTATGCTTGTTTCTTCGAAAAGCTCTCTTTTCATTGCAGTAAGTAAAGGTTCATTTTTATCAACTCCTCCTTGAGGCATTTGCCACCTGTCTATTGGATTATCTTTACGCTTACCTACGAAAACTTGATTGTTATGATTTAAAACAATTATTCCAACACCAATTCTTAGAGGTAAAACATTTCTTTTAATCTCACTCATTTAAAAAGTTTTACTGCATAGTTTAATTGATTATCATTTGCTGAATCAATTATAAAATCATCGTTTGACTCTTCTACTATTATATCTGGAGTTACACCAACTTCCGAAATTGATTTACCTGATGGTAAATAATATTTTGATATTGTTAATCTTATGCCCCCTCCATTTTTAAGAGGTATAATCGATTGTACTGAGCCCTTTCCGTACGAGCTCTCCCCTAAAATGATAGCTCTTTTGTGGTCTTTTAAGGCACCAGCTAGTATTTCTGAGGCTGAAGCCGAACCGTTATTTATTAAAATTATCACCGGCTTACCTTCTACCCCATCTCCTTGCTTTGCAAAGAATCTTCTAGTTTCTGATATTTTTCTACCTTTTGTTGAAACTATCTCACCATCATCTAAAAAAAAGTCTGTAATACTTATAGCTTGGGTTAGTAGACCCCCGGGATTATTTCTTAAGTCAATAATATAACCTACGGGCTTAAACTTCTTTTCAAAATTCTTTACAATTTTAAAGAATTGTTCGTCACTATTTTCATTGAATGATTTAAGCCTTACATAACCGATTTTTTTCTTGTTACCAATAATTTTTGAGCTCACAGATTTAACTTCAATAACTGCTCTTTTAACATTAAATTCTAATGGTTTTTTTATATTTTTTCTTCTAATAGTAAGTTTTATGCTTGTGCCTATTGGACCTCGCATTAATTTAACTGCTTCCATCAATGATTTACCTTGTACCTGTTCACCGTCAATTTGCACAATGTAATCTCCAGATTTGATACCAGCTTTAGATGCAGGTGTATCATCAATTGGAGAAATCACTTTTACTACTCCTGCTTCCATACCTATTTCAATTCCTAGACCACCAAACTCTCCTCTTGTATCAGTTTGCATGCTTTCGAATAGTTCTGGACTCATGTAAGCTGAATAGGGATCCAAAGATTGCAAAACACCATTAATAGCTGAGTCCATGACATCAACCTGATTAATGTCATCGACGTAGTCCTCTTTAATTTTTTCTAAAACTTCTCCAAATAAATCAATTTTTTCATACATTTTGTCTGAGACATTTGAAAAACTATAGGATGAGAATGTTACAAACATTACAATTAAAATTATTTTTTTCATATCATAGCTTTCTCTTTAGGAAGGGTTTCAGACCACATTTTTTCGAGATCATAAAACTCTCTTTTTTTAGGATGAAAAATATGTACAATTATATCAATTGCATCCACTAGTTTCCAGTCGTTACTTTCTTTACCTTCTATTCTGCATTCAATTAGACCTTTTTTTTTTAATTCTACTAACAGAATTTCTGAAAGTGATTGCAAATGCCTAGACGAAGTTCCTGATGCAATTATCATATAGTCAGCTATTTGAGATTTATTTTTTAGATTTAAAGTAACTATATTCATAGCCTTATTGTCATCAAGTGTACTTTGAATTATTTTTTTTATTTTGTTAACTTCCATTAATTTTTTAATAACTTTCTTATTCTACTTGAAGATATATCTATTTTTGGCTTTTTAATAAATATGATATTTTTGCTTTTCAATCGTCTCATTATAGCTGAATTTTTTGCTTTTTTGTCATAACCTTTCCTAGAAAAAACAACTAAAACACATAGTTTAAGGATTTCCCTGAATTTTAGCCATTTATGAAAGTTTATTAGATTATCTGAGCCAATTATAAGATAGATTTTAGCAAATTTATTTTTTTTCTTAAAGTACTTGATGACATTAATTGTTCTTGTAGATTTAATTAAATTTTCTATATAAATAATTTCAATTTTTCTCTCTTTTTTTACAATTTTTTTACAACTTGCTTGTCTTATTTGAAGTGAAAAATATGTTTTTTTCTTAAACGGATTTTTTTTTGTAATTACCCAGTATAACTTTTTTAAATTAAATTTACGAATAGAAACTTTTGATATTTTCAAATGCCCATAATGGGGTGGGTCAAAACTTCCACCAAATAAACCATAAGATTTAGAAGCATATTTTTGCATCAAATTATTTAAGATCGAATAATACCTTTTCCTGAAACAACATATTTATAAGAGGTTAATTGATCTATTCCTACAGGTCCTCTAGGCGGTAGTTTGTTTGTTGAAATTCCTATTTCTCCTCCGAAACCAAACTCCCCACCATCAGCAAATTGAGTTGATACATTTAGCATTGCAATTGAACTATTCACTCCATTTAAGAAGTGCTCAGCTGTTTTAGTATTAGTGCATATAATTCCATCAGTATGCATAGTTCCATATTTTAAAATATGATTTACTGCTTCATCAACGTTTTTAACAGACTTTATAGATATTTTTGCATCTAAATACTCAGTTTTCCAATCTGTGTCAGTAGCATTTTTTAACCTATTTTTATAAAACTTATTAATTTTTTTATCAACTCTTACCTCGCAACCTTTTTTTATTAAAGAATTTATTATTTTAATACCGTGACTCTTTATAGTTTTCTCGTTTAATAAAAGAGTTTCAAGTGCACCACAAATACTTGTTCTTCTCATTTTTGCGTTAACAACAACTTTTTCTGCAGTTTTTAAATCAGCCGATTTATCAACATATATATGACATAAACCTTCAAGATGTCCAATGACATGTATATTTGAAAATCTTTGAACTTTTTCAACAAGATTTTTTCCTCCCCTGGGAACAATAACATCAATGTACTTACTCATCTTGGAAAGCATAAAATCGACAATCTTTCTATCTTTTCTCTCGATAAACTGAATTACATTAGGGTCAATATTTTTTCTTCTTAAAGAATTCCTAAATAAATCAGCAAGAATTTTGTTTGTCTTAAATGCTTCTGATCCTCCTCTTAAAATTCCACAATTACCTGATTTTAAACATAATGCTGCTACATCAGCAGTAACATTAGGTCTGCTTTCATATATAACACCTATCACTCCTATAGGAGTTGAAACTTTTTTAATATTCAATTTGTTCGGCCTGCTCCATTTTTGTAATATTTTTCCAACAGGATTTTTAAATTTTGTAATTTGATCGATTGAGCTTCTGATGCTTTCTATTCTTCTATCATTAAGAACAAGCCTATCTACTAAATGTTTTCTTTTTACATTTTTTACGTCTTTTAAATTAGCTCGAATGATTTGATTTTTGTTTTTTAAAATACTTTTATTGTAGGTTTCTAAAGACTCTATTATTTTTTTGTGATCAATTTTTCTTAGTTTTTCATAAGCTTTTTTGGAATTATGTCCAACTTTTAATAAATACTTCATACTATAAACTTACCATATCATCTTTATGAATAATTTCAGATTTACTAGCATAACCCAATATGCTTTCTATTTCATTGCTTTGTTTGCCTTTGATCTTATTTATTTCTTCCGAACTAAAAGAGGATAAACCTCTACCTAAATTATTATTTTTTTCATCTAGAATTAATATATTTTCCCCTTTACTAAACTTACCGGCTATTTTTAAAACTCCTGCAGCTAAAAGGCTTTTACCATTTCCGAGTGCTTTAGCCGCTCCATTATCAATAAATATTTTTCCAGAAGAGCTTAAGGAGCTAATTATCCATTTTTTTCTGGCATCCAAAGTAGAAATTTTTGGAATAAAACAGGTAAAATTTTTAGTTTTGATCATTCTTTCAATTGGGTTTTTATTTTTTCCATTAGCAATAAACATATGACAACCAGAATTCATACATATTTTGGCTGCATCTAATTTAGTAATCATACCTCCTGAACCATAATTATTAATTTTTTTATCGGCCAATGAATAAATTTCTTGATTAATATTTCTAACTATTTTTATAATGCTATTATTTCGTTTGGTGTCGTATAGCCCATCTACGTCTGAAAAAATTATAAGTGTATCTGCACCAATTATCTGAGCAACACGAGCAGCTAACCTATCATTGTCACCATATTTAATTTCAGTTGTTGCCGTTGTATCATTCTCATTAACAACAGGTATAGCATTAAGTTTGAATAAATTTTCAAATGTTCTTCTCACATTTAAAGCTCTTCTTCTTTGTTCAGTATCGTCCGGCGTTATCAAAATTTGACCAGTTCTAAATTTATTTTTTTCAAATATTTTTTGGAATTCCTCAGCTAAATGAATTTGACCTACAGCTGCAATTGCCTGACTCATTTCTAACTTTATTTTTTTCTTCTTTATCTTTAAATAACTCTGCCCCAATGCAATAGCTCCTGAAGAAACTATCACTACATCTTTATTCTTTTTATATCTTTTTATATCTCTAATTAAACTATTAACCCAGTCTTTTTTAAACTTACCTTTATTATTAACAACAGTATTTGAACCAAGCTTAATAACAATTTTTTTAGAGTTTTTAACTAACATTTTTAATTAGTATCTTTTTAATTTTATAAATATCATCTTTTCTATATAGCGAGATTATCTCAAACTTTTTTTTTATTTTTTTTTTAAAAAGTGTAATTTTTTTCACTAGATCCTTCTTATCAACCAAATCTGACTTATTAAAAAAAATAATTTCTTTTTTTCTTGATAAATTTTTATCATAATTATTTAGCTCAATCTTTATCTTCTCGTAATTATCTATTAAACTTTCTTCAGTAACATCTATTAAATGTAACAAAATTTTACATCTTTCGATATGTCTTAAGAACTTATCCCCTAGGCCAACCCCCTTATGGGCACCTTCCACCAAACCAGGTATATCCGCTAAAGTAACTTCCTTGTCATTATAATGAGTTACTCCTAAGTTAGGATTTATTGTAGTAAATGGATAATTAGCAATTTTTGGTTTAGCCCGAGTTACTGCTGCAAGCAAACTTGATTTACCAGCATTTGGCAATCCTATAATTCCAACGTCAGCTATCACTTTTAACTGGAGCCAAATCCAAAATTCTTCTCCCAATTTACCATAAGTTTTTTTCTTAGGCGCTCTATTGACTGAACTTTTAAAACGGACATTACCCAATCCACCTTTACCACCATTGGCTACTAAAAATTTTTCATGACTCTTTGTAAAATCATAAACTAAAGTATTATTATCTTCTTCATAAATTTGGGTTCCAACAGGAACTTTCAAAATCATATCTTTTCCATTGCCACCAGTTTTATTTCTCTTACTACCAGACTTGCCATGTTCAGCCTTAAAATGTTGAGTGTATCTATAATCAATTAAAGTATTTAAATTTCTATCAGATAAAAAAATTATAGAACCACCCGATCCTCCATCACCACCATCTGGACCACCGAATTCTATAAATTTTTCTCTCCGGAAACTCGCAGAACCTGAGCCACCGTTTCCAGCTTTAATATAAATTTTTGCTTGATCTAAAAATTTCATTTTGTGATTAAATAAATAACTTAAGTTATTTATTATTGTTAGTTTGGAATAACAGAAACAAATGTTCTGTTTAGTTTAGATTTTTTAAACTTTACCTTGCCTTTTATCAAAGAAAAAATTGAGTGGTCTTTTCCCATACCAACGTTGAGACCTGGATGAATTTTCGTTCCTCTTTGTCTGACAATTATATTTCCAGGAATTACCAATTGGTCACCATACATTTTTACACCGAGTCTTCTTCCTTTGCTATCTCGGCCGTTACGCGATGATCCACCTGCTTTTTTTGTTGCCATTTATTTACTCTCTTTTTTAATTCTCTTTGCTGAAGCCTTTACGTCCTCACTTTTAACTTTTTTTACTGCCAAATTAAATTCTGAAATAACTTTACCGTCTTTAGATAAAATCTTTGTGATTTGAATTTTGGAATGTTGTTGCCTATGGCCATTCTTTTTTCTAGAATGTTTTCTTCTTCTTTTATGAAAAACTAAAATAGTCCTATCTTTAACATTTTTAAGAAGTTTAGCTTCAACTATGGCACCATCAATATTTGGGCTGCCAATTTCAGTAGTTTTATCATCATTTAGTAATAAAACTTTATCAAATTTTATTGTTTTTCCAACTTCTGCATGAAGTTTTTCAATCTCTAAAATTTTACTTGCAGAAACTTTGTATTGTTTTCCACCAGTTTCAATTATTGCAAATGACATAAACTATTTCCTATTTTAAATTATGGCAATATAACTTGTAGGAACATCAAGTCAAGATTTAAGATTTAAAAAGAGTCTTTTAAATCCCTTAATTTTTTAAAAATTTGCTCCTCAGAGGCATTATTTAATCCAAGATTACTTTTTAAAAGTTTGTCGTTACATCTTAAAAAAATATTTGTTTTTAGCTCTTCTTCCAATGATACTGGGGTAGTCGGTTCATTTATTTTTAACTTAGATTTTATCGATATTTCTTTTTCTTTTAAAAAAGAATTATTTGCATCGTACTTTTTACAGAAGTTTAAATTATTTTGAGTATATTCATGACCAAAATAAACTTTTGTTTCAGGTGGAAATTTTTTAATTAAATTAAGTGAATTAAGCATTTGAGAATATGTTCCTTCAAAAACTCTACCACATCCTAATGAAAAAAGAGTATCTCCAGTAAATAATAATTTTTCTTCAAAAAAGTTAAAACAAATGTGTCCTGAAGTATGCCCAGGAATATGGAAAATTTTTGCTTTAAAATTTCCTTCTTCCCAAACATCTCCGTCATTCAAAAAAATATCAATTCCTGGAATCCTATTTTTATCATCTGAGTACCCAAGAACTTTAGCTCCAAATTCTTTTTTCAAAACTATATTACCTCCGACATGATCAAAGTGATGATGAGTATTTAGAATAAAATTAAGTTTTAATTTTTTTTTTTCAATTATTTCTTTTACAACCTCTGGCTCCCCAGGGTCTACCACACAACAAGTTGAATTGATCTTATCAATCAAAAGATAAGAATAATTATCATCTAAGCATTTAATAATTTTAATATCCATATTATCTCTCCAATAAAAAAATTCCTAATTCAGAGAAAAAATTTTTATATTCAAGATTATTTTTATTTATACTTATTTTCTTATTATTCCAATTTTTCGAATCTATTTCATTATTTAAAGCCAGCGCTGAATAGACATTAATTTTTCTTTTAATACAAAAATTAAAAAAGTCTTTAATTGTACACATGTGTAAATTTGGGGTGTTATACCACTCATTCGGCAAATTTTTTGTAATTGGCATGGTTCCCCTAAACAGAAGTTGCAATCTAACTTTCCAATATCCAAAATTAGGAATAGTTACAATTGCTTTTTTACCAACTCTTAACAACTCATTAATTACGTTTTCAGGGTTCAGAAAAGCTTGAAGTGTTTGATTTAAAATAACATAATCAAAAGAAAGGTTTGGAAACTGTTTCAAATCATTTTCTGCATCACCTTCAATTACGGTAAGTCCTTTTGAAATACATTTTTGGACATTGAATTTTGATATTTCTAAACCTCTAATATTTTTGGTTTTAACATCTTTTATCAATTTCATTAATTCACCATCTCCACAACCAACATCAAGGATCTTAGAGTCTTTATGTACTAATTTTGATATAATATTAAATTCATTATTCATTTTTTTCCTCATAAGAATTATTTATAAAATTTTTGATTGTGCTTAAAAAATCTGGAGTCTCCAAAAGAAAAGAATCATGTCCCTTGTCTGATTTAATTTCAACAAATCCTACATCGGCACCTATTGAATTCAAAGCAATTACTATTTCTCTATTTTCAGAAGTAGGATAAAGCCAATCTGATGTAAACGATATAATCAAGAACTTAGTTTTTGATTTTTTAAATGCTGCAGACAAATTTCCATTAAATTGTTTTGTTAAGTCAAAATAATCCATGGCCCTTGTGATATATAAATAACTATTTGCATCAAACCTATCAACAAATATAGAACCTTGGTATCGCAAATAGCTTTCTATTTGAAAGTCTGCATCAAATCCGAATTCAAGCGAGTCTCTTTCCTGAAGCTTTCTACCAAACTTTTCTTGCAAACCTTTTTTTGATAGATAAGTAATATGGGCAGCCATTCTAGCTACCGCTAAACCTTTGTCGGGCGAATTATCACTTAAATTATATTTTCCTCGTTGCCAATTTATATCTGCCATTATTGATTGTCTTCCTAGCTCATTAAAAGCAATATTTTGAGCTGAATGACTAGCTGTACAAGCGATAGGAATAGCATTTTTTGTTTTATTTGGAAAATTTGAAACAAATTGCAAAACTTGCATTCCACCCATAGAACCGCCAATGACACAAAATAACTTTTCGATTTCAAAAAAATCTAATAAATTATATTGAGCATTAACCATGTCATTAATTGTAATTATTGGGAAATTTGTTCCAAAAGGTTTACCTGTTTTAGTATTTAAGGAGCTAGGACCATAACTGCCCATGCATCCACCTAAAACATTTGCACAAATAATAAAATATTTATTAGTATCTAAAGATTTATTTTTTCCAACAATTGTATTCCACCAACCATCCCTTTTTGTAACAGGGTTTTTTCCGCTAGCAAATTGATCTCCTGTCAGAGCATGAAATATTAAGATTGCGTTATCTTTGTTGCTGTTAAGACTGCCATAAGTTTCATATGCAATTGGATAGTTTTCGATTATAGTACCGCAATCTAACTTTAATGGTTTTTTTATTATTAAGTGTTTAATTTTGTCATTATTTTTGTTCATATAAAAAAAAAGCCCAGCTAAACCGGGCTATCTCCTGTTTAGCTACATTTATAAAGCGCCTGCAATTTGGTTAAATCGGCGCCTT
>NHHO02000027.1 GCA_002171035.2 Candidatus Pelagibacter sp. TMED165 | reverse complement strand
TGTATATTGAAAATACTAAATTATGAATGATTTTATAAGAGAATTTAAAGACAGAGGCTTTTTCTATCAGTGTACAGATGAAGTAGAACTTTCAAATCTATTAAATAAAGAAAGTATCAAAGGGTATATAGGATTTGACTGTACTGCTCAAAGTCTACATGTGGGTAGTTTGTTACAAATCATGTGTTTGAGGCAGTTGCAAAAACATGGTCACCAGCCGATTGTTTTGCTAGGTGGAGGAACAACTAGGATAGGAGATCCATCAGGAAAAGATAAAACACGAAAAATTTTAGATGAAAATGAAATTGAGAAAAATATTAAAAGTATTGAGCTTGTTTTAAAAAAATATCTTAAGACTGAAAATATGAAGACGTCTCCTATATTTGTAAATAATTATACTTGGCTAAAAGACTTAAACTATATTTCTTTTCTAAGAGATATAGGGAAACATTTTACAATTAATAAAATGCTATCTTTCGACAGTGTCAAATTAAGATTGGAAAGAGAACACTCTTTAAGTTATATGGAATTTAATTATATGATACTTCAAGCTTATGATTTTTTACAATTATATAAAAAAAATAATTGCATTTTACAATTAGGTGGCTCAGATCAGTGGGGCAACATTATAAATGGAGTTGAATTGATAAGAAGAACTTTGCAAAAAGATGCATATGGCTGCACCACTCCTCTTATAACTCTAGCTTCGGGTGCCAAAATGGGCAAAACAGAAAAAGGTGCAATTTGGTTGAATAAAAAATTTTATTCACCTTATGACTATTGGCAGTTTTGGAGAAATACAGAAGACTCTGATGTTGAAAGATTTTTAAAATTTTTTACTGAAATAGAAACATCACAAATAGATGATTTAATTAAAAATGAAAAAAATATCAATAAATTAAAGATAATATTAGCTAATCAATGCACTACAATTTTACACGGTAAAAAATCTGCAGAGGACTCTGCGTCTACAGCAAAGGATACTTTTGAAAATAGGTCAATTGGTAAAAATTTACCAGAAGTCAAAATAAAAAAGAGCGAAATTGACAAAGGATTAAATATTTTAAATTTACTTGCATCTAATAATAT
Organism: Candidatus Pelagibacter sp. TMED165; assembly: GCA_002171035.2. The sequence goes on along the minus strand of NHHO02000027.1, from coordinate 12,763 downwards.
TATTTCTTCAAAAAGTGAGGCTAGAAGAATAATTGAAAATAAAGGTCTTAAAATAAACGATATTATTTTGGAAGATGTTAGAAGAGAGGTGAGGCATAGCGACTTAGAAGAATCAAGTTATATTAAAATTTCTGTAGGTAAAAAAAGACATTATTTAATTAAATTTATTTAATACTTATTTTCCTATGGCCTTTTGAATGAATCTAGGAGTTAGAGTTTTAATGGGATTCACTGTGGTTTTAATTTTGCCTTTAGGCCCTTTCATTTTAAAACTAACTCCAAACAAACCCTCTCCAACTTCTTTTGGAATTAAAATATCACCAACTACAGGTATTTTTGATAAAAATTTATTTAAATTTTTAGCTGGTACCATTGTCCCTCTTAAACTCACTAATCCAGTTGAGCCTTCAACATAACCCTCCATTAATACGGAAATACTTGGTCCAATAGCATATAACTCCTCCAACTTAAGTAATCTTTTATTTTTCGTAAAATTTATTTCTAACCTGTCAAATGTCAATCCTTTACCTGAAACTAAGTCAGCCATACCACCAAAATCTGCAAGTGAAAGGAGTTTGACAAATCCTGGAGCATTGACAACCTTAAAGTCCTCTATGGTTAAAGCAGAAACACTTTCATTAGTATCATAAACAGAATTGTAAAGCATTTTACCCCCAGAAAGACCTTTGAAAAACTTGTATTCTTTTAAAAGTGGCTCTGGAAAATCTGAGTAAATTTCAAGATATTTTTTGTTAGAGTTTTTATCTTTTTTTAGCGAAATGTCTAAAAACTTTCCATCATCAAATTCTCCTTTGGCATTAATCTTTATTGGACTTCCTTTATACAGATTTCCTATTAAGTTAAAATTTTTAATTTTCTTGTCTAATCCAGTACTAATTAAATCAAGTTCTATTTTAATTTCATTCGAGAATTTTTTAATTCTTGAGTCATTCTGATTATCTGATTGAAGAAGTTTAGAGAGACTAGTGGCATCAAATTTTTTGCCAGAAACAACAATTTTTTTATCTTTTGAAATTTTAAAATCATTATTTGAAGTTTTTACAGTTATGTCATTAAAAGATTCTATTATTCCATTTTTGTCTAATCTGAGACTATTTAAATCAATTAAGTTATCTTTTTCTGTATAGACAAATTTTTTAATATCAACAAAATTCTTTTTTATTTTAAAATTAGTTTTTATTTTTGATTTTACATTTTCTAATTTTGTGTAATTTATTATCGGAATAATAATTTCATTATTTAACTCAATGTCTAGATTGTAAAGATTCTTGTCTATTTGCATGTCGAATTTTTGTAAATTTTTTGTATTCAACTTATAAAAACCATTTAGCTTTATTATTTTTTTACCAGAGGAATTTAAATTGACACTAATATTTGTATTTTCAAAAAAAATAATTCTAAAATTTTCTTTTAAGAATGGAACTTGAATATTTTCTCTGACTTTAAAATTTGCATCATTTGCTTTTCCACTTGCAACATACTTATAATCTTTTAATTTATAGGTGTTATTAAATGTTAAATTCAAATTATGATTTAAATTTCCTTTAAATAAAAATTCATTTTTATTGTACTTATCAAGATTTTTATCAAGTAACTTATTTTTTAGATTTTCATGTGTTAAATCCAATTTAGTTTTAAAATTGGTATTAACAACAATATCTTTATCTTTTATTAGCTTCAGATTTCCATTAGTAATTGGTATGCCATTAATTTTTCCATTTAATTTATCTAGATTTCCTTCATTTTGATTAATAGAAAAAATAAAATTTGTATCAGTCACTTTGACATCTTTGAAAAATGTACCAGAAATTTTTCTCACATAACCGTCAATTTGATAATCTTGAAGTGTGAAGTCTTTATCAAAATTAGAATTTAAATTTATTTTGATCATTCCATCATTTAAATTATTTAAGATAAAACTTTTAAAATTTGATGGTTTTATATTTAATACTAATTTTTTAAAGTTATCAGCATTAATTACTTTTGTATTAAGATAAAGATTTTTTATTCTTGGACTTCTCTTTAATAATGAATTTAAATCGAAATAAATTTTGACTTGTTGAAAAGAAATGGGTGTTTTATCATAACTTGCTTCAAGATCTTTTGTGCTTAAAAAAAAATTCATTTTTCTTAAATCTAGTTTTAATTTTATTTTTTTTAAGTCTAGAGTTACCTTTTTGTCTAGATTTTGTAACTTATTATTTATTAAATTATTAAATCTTTTTGTTTCATATCCTGTAGTAGATAAAAAAAACATTAATACGAACAGCAGAAAAAATATAGAAATAGATAAAATGATAAAAAATTTTTTCATTTAGTTATTAATGACCCCTGCTTCTATAAATTGATCAATATTCCCATTTAAAACATCTTCTGGGTTCTGATTTTCAATTTTATTTCTTAAATCCTTAACCAACTGATAAGGTTGCAATACATATGATCTGATTTGGTGTCCCCAGCCAATATCTGTTTTGCTATTTACATTTTTTTCATTTTCTTTTTCTTTAATTTGAAGTTCATATTCGTAAAGTCTTGCCTTAAGCATCTTAAAGCAAGTTTCCTTATTTTTATGTTGTGATCTCTCATTTTGACATTGAACAACAATTTTTGTAGGTAAGTGAGTGATTCTTACTGCGCTATCTGTCGTATTAACATGTTGACCGCCTGCCCCACTAGACCGATAAGTATCAATTCTTAAATCTTTTTCATCAATCTTAACATTTATTTTGTCGTCGATTTCTGGATATACCCAAACACTCGCGAAACTAGTGTGTCTTCTTGCGCCGCTATCAAAAGGAGAAATTCTTACAAGTCTATGAACGCCTGATTCATTTTTCATTAAACCATATAAATAGCTCCCATCTACTTTTAACGTAGAAGATTTTATTCCAGCCTCTTCTCCTTTGTGTTCACTTATAATTTGGTATTTATATTTTTTTTTATCAAACCATTTAACATACATTCTTCTAAGCATATCCGCCCAATCTTGACTTTCTGTTCCTCCCGCTCCTGCATGAATTTCTAGATAAATATTTAAACTGTCATTTTCACCCGATAAAAAACATTTAATTTCATTTTTTTTTATTGATTGTATAATCTTTTCAATCTTCTTTTCACAGTCTTCAATAACTTCTTGATCTTTTTCATCTAGGCCTAATTTATGAAGTTCAATTAAGTTTTCAATTTCTTGCACGCTTGAATTTTGTGAAGATGTTATTTCTTGATAAAATTTTTTTTCTTTGACTATTTTTTTAACTCTATTCTGATCTTTATAGAAATCTTTTGATGAGGATATTTGCTCTAATTCTTTAAGTTTTGTTGATATCTTATTTTTATCAAAGATACCCCCTTATATTTTCAAGTAATTTTTTTGCTTCAAATATCTTATTTTCAAAATTTTGCATTAGTAAAATTGCCTAAATTTTATTAATTTATCATAATTGGTATTAGAAATTATATTTTTATTATTTATGTTGTTTATATCTTTTAACTTTAAAGCTTCAATAACTAATTTTTTGTCTACAAAGCTTGTTTTTCTTCCCGTATCATAATTTAGAGGGGCAAAAAATATCCCTTCTGGTATATCAAAATTCCTAAATTCTTCCTTATACAAGGCTTTTTTTATAAAATTTTTAAAAATAGGAAGTGCTGCTTTTGAACCAGTTTCATATTTGCCTAATGATTTTGGAGTGTCAAATCCCACATATACTCCCACAAGTAAATTCGAACTAAATCCTATAAACCAGGCGTCGTAGTTATTATTCGTTGTTCCAGTTTTTCCCCCCAAAGGAACACCGAGATCTCTTAATTTTTTTCCAGTACCCCTTCTTACTACTCCTTCTAAGATTGATGTAATTTGGTAAGCAGTCTCTTTGCTTAAGACTTGATCATCTTGAAGTTTAATTACGGGAAATTCATCAGACTCTTTTAAAAACTTGTCACAACCATAACATTTGCTATTTTCAGCCTTGTAAATTGTTTTTCCTCTTCTGTCTTGAATTCTATTCACTAATGTTGGTGTAATTTTTCTTCCTCCATTTAAAAATGAAGCGTAAGCTGATGTAAGATTCATTAATGTTGTCTCTGCAGATCCTAGAGATACAGATAAAAGTTCTGGAATATCATCGTAAATTTCTAATTTATTAGATAAGTCTAAAACTTTGTCTAAACCTAAATTCTCTGCAATTCTTACTGTCATTAAATTCCTAGAATATTCGATACCCTTTCTTAAAGTAGAAGGTCCATAAAATTTTTTACCATAATTCTCTGGTTTCCAATTTTTCAAACCTATTCCTTGTTCAGCAATATATGGGGCATCTAAAACAATTGTATTAGGTGCAAATCCATTTTCTAAAGCTGCAGCATAAACGAAAGGTTTAAACGCTGATCCGGGTTGTCTTTTAGCTTGAGTGACCCTGTTAAACTCACTAGACTTAAAATTAAATCCCCCAACCAAAGCTTTTACATCACCTGTGAATGGATCGATGGCAACAATCCCACCATTAATTTTTGGATATTGTTTTAAATTCCAAACTCCATCTTTTTCCTTTTTAATGTAAATTAAATCACCAATTTTAAATTCTTTTTTAAAATCTTTTTTAAAAGCCCATTTAAAATTTTTAGAGAATAACTTTCCACTTATCTTGCTATCGATTAATTTAAAAGATATATCATTTTCATTTAATTCAATAATTTCTGCAATTTTCCATTTTAAAGTTGGATCAAGTTTAATATTTTTAATATCTTTCTTCCAATTTTTATTTGATAATCTATTTGTAATTGCCCCTCTCCAGCCATGTCTTCTATCATAAGACTCTATTCCATCTCTAAGTGACTCCAAAGCGTAAATTTGATAATTTATATTTAAAGGAGATTTAATACTTAACCCCTCAGAATATAATTTTTTGAAACCATATTTTTCTTTTATCATTCTCCTTACTTCTTCAGTATATGAGTTTGCCTCGTTAATTATTTCAATTTTTCTTTTTTTTAATTTAATTTCATTAGCTTTAAATTCTTTAAATTTATCTTTACTTATAAATTTATTTTCTAGTAAATTTTTAAGCACCAAATTTCTTCTAAATTTAGCTTCTTTGGGATACTTGTAAGGATTAAATTTACTAGGGGCTTTTGGTAAAGCTGCTAATAAAGCTGCCTCTTCATAACTTAAATCTTCAACTGCTTTATCAAAATATTCTAAACTCGCTGCAGCAATGCCATAAGTTCCTTCTCCTAAATATATTTGATTTAAATACAATTCCAAAATTCTCTCTTTTGAGTAAGCTCTTTCAATTCTAAATGCTAATATGGCCTCTTTTACTTTTCTTTTTAAAGATACCTCATTTGTTAAAAGAAAATTTTTGGCAACTTGTTGTGTAATAGTAGAGGCTCCTTCAAGCCTCTTGTTTCCTGTAATATTTTTGATATTTTTTATAGTTGCTCTTATTATGCCTTTTGCATCAATGCCTGGGTGTTTAAAAAAATTTTTATCTTCTGCTGATAAGAAAGAATTTACAATTTTATTTGGAATTGACTCATAGGGAATAAAAAGTCTTTTTTCTAACGAATATTCAGCAATTAACTTCCCATCATCTGAATAAACTCTACTAGATATGGGCGGTTGATAATTTGAAAGTTTTTTATAATCAGGTAAACCTGCTGAAAAATACCATAAAGAGGAGAAAGCTATAAATATTATTACAATAAAAAAAATTATTGTTGATTTTACCGCAAAATTTAAAAATTTAATAACCATCATTTATCTAAACCCTGAAAATTTGGCTATCTTAAGGCATTATTAGGCAGATAATTTAATGCAAATTCCAAAATTTTTTGTATAATAGTAATTATGAAAAATTTATCAAATTTATTATTAATCACACTAAAAGGAATTCAATTTAAATGGAAAAAAATTTATATATCGATGCTTCGCATCCAGATGAAACACGAATCGTTCTCAAAACAAACTCTTCTATTGAAGAGTATGAGTTAGAAGACAAAAATAAGATAAACTTTAAAAACAATATATATCTCGGAACAGTTAGCAGAGTTGAGCCGTCACTTCAGGCAGCATTTGTTAATTTCGGAAGACAAAAACATGGTTTTTTAGCTTTTAATGACGTTCAATCCGATTACTATCAAATACCTTACGAAGATAAAGAAAAGCTTAAAGATGCAGAAGAAAAAATAAGAGAAGATTTAAAGAATACAAATTTAGAAGAAATAAATAATCAAAATGAAAATTCTGAAAAAGAAAATAGAAACACTATTGAAGAGAACGATATTCAAAAAAATACAAATAATGCAGAAGATAAAAATAAAAAAGATTATAGGGAGAAACTTAAAAATACCTACGGTCTAAAAAGATATAAAATTCAAGAAGTTGTTAAACCAGGTCAAGTAGTACTGATTCAAGTGCTAAAGGAAGAACGAGGTCAAAAAGGTGCAGCACTAACAACTTTTATTTCTTTAGCAGGAAAATATATGGTGTTGATGCCAAATACTGCCAAGGGTGGTGGGATTTCAAGAAAAATTCATAACTCAATGGACAGACAAAAAATTAGAAAGATTTTAAACGAAATAGAGATACCCAATAGCATGGGTGTAATTGTAAGAACCGCCGGAGCAAATAAAACAAAGAATGAGATAGAGAAAGATTTTCAGTCTACATTAAAAACATGGGAAATTATAAGAGACAAAGCATTAGATTCTAATGCGCCCTCTCTTATTTATGAAGAAGGAGATATTATCAAAAGAGCACTACGAGATATTTATGATAACGATACAAAGAATATTTATGTTGATGGTAATGAGGGTTATCAAAAAGCAAAAAAATTTATGAAAGAATTAATGCCAAAAAATGTAAAATTTGTAAAAAAGTATAGAGGAAAAATACCACTATTCCATGATGCTAAAATAGAAAAAGAATTAAACAATATTTTTGAACCAACGGTAAAGCTTAAGTCTGGCGGATATATTGTAATAAATCCAACTGAGGCTTTAGTTGCCATAGATATAAACTCTGGACAATCTACAAAACAAATTAATATTGAAAAAACCGCTTTAAATACAAATTTAGAAGCTGCGGAGGAGATTGCTAGGCAAGTAAAATTAAGAGATCTATCAGGTTTAATTGTAGTGGATTTTATAGACATGGTAAACTTTTATAACAGGAGAACAGTTGAAAAAAAGATGAGAGATAGCATAAGAAAAGATAGGGCTAGAATTCAAGTAGGTCGGATAAGTAATTTCGGATTATTAGAAATGACAAGACAGAGATTAAGGGAGGGTTCTATAAAATGGGAAACAAATTTGTCAATAGAGTCTTTTTCTCAAAAAGTTATTAAAAAAATTGAAATGCTAGCATTTGATAGTAAAACAAAATCTATTCATGCATATGTGCCTGAAAAAGTAAGCAGTTACTTAAATTCTATTTTTTCAAAAGAAATTGATTATTTTAAGAAAAAATATTCGTTTGATATAGAAATATTTTCAGGAGAGAATTTTATTATACCAGAATATAAAATAGAACTGAGAAATAAATCAAAAAAAATTATTAAAGTTGTAGAAAATGTGAATAAAATTATTTTAGATAAAATCAATATAGATATTAAAAAAAAATCAGAATTAAACCAAGCCAGTGAAAGAAAAGTTTTAAAAAAAGGAAAAGCAAAATTTAACCCAAAAAAATTAAAATCTTCAAAAACACTTTGGGTAAGAAGAAAAAAAGCAAGTTAAATTAATCCTTCAGTTGGAGAAGAGGGAATAGCCAAATAATTTTTTTTCATTCGCCCTGCTAGAAAAGATTCTCTTCCAGAGATTACAGCAGATTTAAAAGCTTTTGCCATCAAAATTGGTTTTTTTGCTTTAGCTATAGCGCTATTTATTAACACTGCATCGCAACCCATCTCCATAGCCATGGTAGCGTCAGAAGCTGTTCCTATTCCAGCATCAATAATAACTGGTATTTTTGAATTTTTAATAATTAAAGATATATTAATTTTATTTTGAATTCCTAGTCCTGAACCTATTGGAGAAGCTAAGGGCATTACAGCTGTAGCGCCAAAATCCTCTAACATTTTTGTTTGGATCGGGTCATCAGTACAATATACCATAACTTTAAAACCTTCTTTCACAAGTATTTTAGTTGATTTCAAAGTTTCTATCATGTTTGGATATAATGTTTTTTTATCTCCAAGAACTTCTAACTTTACTAATTTCCATCCTCCCATCTCTCTAGCAAGTCTCAAAGTCCTTAAGGCCTCATAAGAATTAAAACAACCTGCTGTATTTGGAAGATAAGTTATTTTTTTTGGGTCTATATAATCCATTAACATTGGTTTTTTTTTATCTAAGATATTTACTCTCCTGACCGCAACTGTCACTATTTCAGCCCCGGAGGCTTTTACTGCAACTGCAGTTTCTTTTAAACTCTTATATTTTCCAGTTCCTACTATAAGTCTAGACTTAAATTTTTTTTTATTTAATTTAAAGTAATCTGTCATCTCTTAACCTCCACCAATAAAGTGAACGATTTCAATATTGTCTTTGTCTCTCAAAATAAGTTTTTTATATATTGATTTAGATATAATTTTACCATTCAACTCAACTGCAATTTTTTTATTATTAAGTTTTAATTTGTTTATTAACTCAAAAAGCCTCATTTCATCTTTAATTGTCCTTTTTTTTCCATTTAATTGTATTTTTGCCATAATTGAGTTAATTAATTATTTTATATCCAAAATATGAGAAGTAAAATTATAATTATAAATGGACCAAATCTCAACCTTTTAGGAGAAAGAGAAAAAGAAAAATATGGTAGTTTTACTCTCAAAGATATTGAAGTAGAATGTACTAAGTTTGCTAAAATAAATGAACTAGAGGTTTCTTTCTTTCAGTCAAATATTGAAGGTGAAATTGTTGATAAAATTCAAGAGGCCAGAAAAAAATTTGAAGGCTTAATTATTAATGCTGGAGGATATACACATACTTCTGTAGCAATACATGATGCTTTGAAAATATTGAATATTCCTATTATTGAATTGCATATAACTAATATTTACAATAGGGAAGATTTTAGGCATAAATCCTTAATTAGTAAAATTGCGAATGCTATAATTTGTGGTTTAGGAACTCAAGGTTATGTAGTATCTTTAGATGCAATAAAAAATATAATTAAAAATGAAAGTAGATAAAAAAATTATTAAAGAACTTGTTGATTACTTAAAAGAATTTAATTTAACTGAGTTAGAATATCAAGAAGGTGATCGTAAAGTTAAAGTTTCAAAATCAATTAAGAATGTATCTGATCAAGGTAAGACTACTTCCATAGTATCTCCGAACAAATCTGTTTTAAGTAATGCTGGAGATGAAGATGGTATTCGAGTTAAATCGCCAATTATAGGAACCGCTTATTTAGCTCCACAGCCAGGAGCAAAAAAATTTATTGAAGTTGGAGACAAGGTAAAAAAAGGACAAACAATTATGATTGTTGAAGCAATGAAAACTATGAACCATGTTCCTTCTACTGGTGATGGAGTTGTAAAAAAGATTTTAGTCAATGATGGTCAGCCTGTTGAATTCGGCCAGACATTAGTTCTTTTAAATTAAAGATGTTTAAAAAAGTTTTGATAGCTAATAGAGGAGAGATAGCTGTAAGAGTTATCCGAGCTTGCAAAGAGTGGGGTATAGGGACTGTTGCTGTCCACTCTGATGTTGACTCTGAGTCTATGCATGTAAGATTAGCGGATGAAAGTGTTTGCATTGGCTCTCATCAACCGCAAAATAGTTATTTAAATATTTCGTCACTGATGTCAGCGGTCGACCTTACTGGAGCAGAGGCTATCCATCCTGGATATGGTTTTCTATCTGAGAATGCTAGATTTGCAGAAGTAGTAGGTAAACATGGGATAAAATTTATTGGGCCTAGTCCTGATTTAATTTCTAAAATGGGAGACAAAATTCAAGCAAAAAAAATAGCTAAAGAAAATGGTTTACCTATAATTGAGGGTTCTGAAGGCGCAGTTAAATCAATAAATGAAGCAAAGAAAATTTGCAAAAATATTGGTTACCCCATTTTAATTAAAGCTGCAGGAGGTGGAGGCGGTAAAGGTATGAAGATTGTAACTGAAGAGAAAAATTTAGAAAATTTATTTCAAACTGCAAAAAATGAAGCAAAAAAATATTTTGGAAATGATGAGCTATACATTGAAAAATATTTTATGAATCCAAGACATATAGAAGTTCAAATTATGTCAGGTAAAAATAGAACTGTACATTTAGGTGAAAGAGACTGCTCAGTTCAAAGAAGACATCAAAAGCTTATTGAGGAAACACCTAGTCCAGTTTTAACTGACGAGCAAAGATCTGAACTATTAATAAAAACAGTCAAAATGGTTGAAGGAATTAATTATGAAGGAGCAGGAACTGTTGAATTTATTTACGAAAATGGAAAATTTTATTTTTTAGAAATGAATACTAGGGTTCAAGTAGAGCATCCTGTTACTGAAGTGCAAACAGGCATAGATATTGTCAAAGAGCAATTATGGATTGCTTATTCGGGAGACACTGCGCTTAAACAAAGCGATATAAATCCAAGAGGACATTCAATAGAATGTAGAATTAATGCAGAAAATCCTGCTCTAAATTTTCAACCTAGTCCTGGCACTATATCTGTTTGTCATCAACCATCTGGATTCAGAACACGAGTTGATGGATCTATATTTCAAGGATGTAAAATAACCCCTTATTATGACAGTTTAATAGCAAAAGTAATTTGTAAGGGACGAAATAGAAAAGAAGCGATACAAAGAACGTTGAGATCTCTAGATGAATTTGTTCTAGAGGGAATAACTACAACTATTGATTTACATAAAAAAATACTAAATCACGAAAAATTTCAAGAATCAAATTTTGATACAAACTGGTTAGAAAAAGAAAAGTTTTATTAAACACTCTCACAACTTACTAACCATATATCATATACAGCATGATCTATTGGAGTTAGTGATGGATTAGACGCAAACGTCCAACCATTAAATATAAAAATTTTTTCATTTTGATTTTCTGAAATATCTTTTATTTGGATATACGCTACTTGATCTTTAATATTCTTATTTTGAGAAATCCCACACTTTAAAGCTTTTATTTCAAGCAATCCAAATGTTTTTGTCTCACCAATTTTAATTTTTATTTCTGAAGTTTTTGCTGTAATCTTATCTAAGCCCATCAATTTTATTGCACTGAAATTTGAAGAAGGTTGTGTTTTAATTTTTTCTTTTAGCTGCACTTTCTCAATCTCATTATTTAAATTATTGTTTTCAGGTTCTTCAAAGCTTGGTTTTAAATCTTGTAAATTTATTAATGGTGAGGTAGTTATCTTTTCATTTGCTAGTATATTTACTGATAAAAATGTTAAGTAAATTATAAGACAAAATTTAATTCCAGCTTTCATACTTTTTATTATCTATCTTTTTTAATATTTTTCTTGGTTTGTAAGAATTTTTTGTTCCTGTTAAATTTTCTGAGTGTTCTTTCTGCCAATCATATTTCTTATCATTTTCGCTTGGAATTTTGTCGATAGTATGATGCATCCATAAGTACCAGTCAGAAGTAATTTTAGTTGCCTCAATAGTTTTTGAGTAAATGACCCATCTTTCGTTTTTTTTACTTTGGTAATACTTATTGCCATATTTATCTTTGCCTACTAATCTTCCCAAAAAAATTGTTTTGAGAAATGTTCCAAATGTTTGTCTGTTCCACCAAGTAAAAATTAGGTTGATCATATATTTAAATCCACACACTTAATAAGTGCATTATAATATTATAGACACTTAATTAGAATAATATATATCTAATTCATTAGATTCCAAAATATTTATGAAAAAATTTTTAGTAGAGACATATTATACTTGCACATTCAAAACAGTCCATAAACTGGAAAATCTTGACGAAAAGGAGCTTGCTAAAGTAGATGAACGTAATGATGGTGAAGTTGAATTAATTGAGGTAAAACTTAATAACAGGAAAACAAAGACACTTGGTGAAAAAAGTGGAAAAACTTTAAATAAAGATCAAAAAATAGAGCCTGTCTTACAAAAATTAGGTGAAAATGTTGTCGCAAAGGATAATAAAAATATCATCTCAAAAGGTGTCAAAAATAAAAGCTTAAATCACCAAGGGCAAAGACATAAAATGCCAGATAGACGAAAAGGTTATATTCAAAAATCCTCAATTGGTGAGCATAAAATTTATCTTCATACTGGAGAATACGATGATGGTAGAATAGGGGAAATATTTATAGACACAAATAAAGAGGGTGAATTAGTAAAAGCTTTAATGAACAATTTTGCAATTGCTATATCTCTAGGTCTTCAGTATGGGGTTCCATTAGACGAGTTTGTTGATGCATTTATTGATACTAAATTTGAACCTTCTGGTAAAATAGAGGGAAATGACAGAATTTTAAGTGCAACATCTATCCTGGATTACGTATTTAGAGAACTAGCTATTTCCTATTTGGGAAAAGAGGAATTAGCTCATACCCCATCGATTTCAAGAGCTGATAATAAGGATAGCGCTCTTGAAGATGATAAATTCTTAAGAATTGTAAAAAATATTACATCCAAAGGATTTGTAAGAAGTAACTACGAAGAAAATCTTGTTGATTTAAGTGATATTAGAATAAATTTAAAGTCTAAGAGTTAATTCTTTTTTGAATCTATTTTAATTCCAAGCTCTTTTA
>NHHO02000008.1 GCA_002171035.2 Candidatus Pelagibacter sp. TMED165 | reverse complement strand
AATTACCCCAGACATTAAAATGTCAGTTTACGCGCTTTTTTCTTTATTCTCGTCTTTTACTTCTTCGAAATCAGCATCAACAACATTTTCGTCTTTTTTACCCGCATCATCTCCACCATCATCTTTTCCTGAATCTGGTTTAGCAGTTTGTTGTGATTTGTAAATTGCTTCTCCAAGTTTCATAGAAGCTTGAACTAAAGCTTCTGTTTTTTTCTTGATATCTTCAATATTCTCACCTTTTAGAGATTCTTTTACAGCTGATGAGGCATCTTCGATTGCTTTCTTTTCAGCATCAGAAACTTTTGTTCCATGTTCTTTTAAGTTTTTTTCTGTAGAGTGGATTAAAGTATCTGCTTGATTTCTAACGTCAACCGACTCTCTTTTTTTCTTATCAGCTTCCTTGTTAGCTTCAGCCTCTTTAACCATTTTTTCTATCTCTTCATCACTTAGCCCACCTGAAGCTTGAATTTGAATTTTTTGCTCTTTACCTGTTCCCTTATCTTTTGCAGAAACATTTACAATCCCATTCGCATCAATATCAAAAGTTACTTCAATTTGAGGAACACCTCTTGGAGCTGGTGCAATACCTACAAGTTCAAAGTTACCCAAAGCTTTATTGTCAGTTGCCATCTCTCTTTCACCCTGTAAAACTCTTATAGAAACTGCCGGTTGATTGTCTTCTGCTGTTGAGAATACTTGGCTTTTTTTTGTAGGTATCGTAGTGTTTTTATCAATTAATTTAGTTGAAACTCCACCCAAAGTTTCAATTCCTAACGATAATGGAGTTACATCCAGTAAAAGAACATCTTTTACGTCACCCTGCAGTACTCCTGCTTGAATTGCTGCACCCATAGCTACAACCTCATCAGGATTTACAGATTTATTTGGTTCTTTTCCAAAAAAACTTTTAACTTCTTCGATCACCTTTGGCATTCTTGTCATTCCTCCAACAAGTACAATTTCATCGATTTCTCCAGCAGATAGTCCAGCATCCTTAAGAGCAGTACTACACGGAGGAATGGTTCTAGAGATTAAATCTTCAACAAGCGCTTCAAGTTTAGCTCTAGTCATTTTCATGTTTATATGTTTTGGACCAGTTTTATCAGCGGTAATAAATGGCAAGTTTATTTCTGTTTGTGTAGCAGATGATAATTCAATTTTTGCTTTTTCAGCAGCCTCTTTTAATCTTTGAAGTGCAAGTTTATCAGATTTTAAATCAATACCATTCTCTTTTTTAAATTCAGCTAATAAATAATCTACAATAGTATTATCAAAGTCTTCACCACCAAGAAATGTGTCACCATTAGTTGATTTTACCTCAAACACACCATCACCTAATTCAAGTACAGAAACATCAAATGTTCCACCACCTAAATCATATACTGCAATTTTTTTGTTTGTTTTTTTATCTAAGCCATATGCTAGCGATGCTGCAGTTGGCTCATTAATTATTCTTAAAACTTCAAGTCCAGCAATTTTTCCTGCATCTTTAGTAGCTTGTCTTTGAGCATCGTTAAAATAAGCAGGAACCGTAATAACTGCCTGCTTAACTTCTGATCCTAAATATTTTTCAGCAGTTTCTTTCATTTTTTGTAGTGTGAAAGCTGAAATTTGTGATGGAGAATATTTTTGACCTTTTGCTTCTATCCATGCATCACCTTTATCAGAATTTATTATTTTAAATGGTGCAGTCTCAACGTCTTTTTTAACTAATGGGTCATCAAAATTTCTTCCTATCAATCTTTTGACAGCAAATATTGTGTTTTCAGGGTTAGTTACAGCTTGCCTTTTGGCTGGCTGTCCAATTAATTTTTCTCCTTCATCAGTAAATGCAACAACAGAAGGAGTGGTTCTAGCTCCTTCAGCATTTTCTAAAACCTTTGCTTGTGTACCTTCCATTACTGCTACGCATGAATTTGTTGTACCTAGATCTATTCCTATTACTTTGCTCATAATTTTTGTTCTTAATTAATTCTCATATAAGTGTTAATTTGATAACTACAACCATCAAAGAAAATTAAATTTTCTTCTCTTTTTCTTCATTTTCCTCACTTTTTTCAACTTCTTTTGAATTTTCTGAACGCTTTTTCTTTGATACCCCAACTAATGATGGTCTTAGCAACCTATCCTTCATCATAAAACCTTTTTGAATTTCTTGAACAATTGTTCCAGGTTCTTTGCTATCATCTTCGATTTCCATCATTGCTTGATGTAGATTAGGGTCAAGCTTTTTGTCTATTGATTTAATTTCATCAATATTATTTTTTTTAAAAATTGAAATCATGTCGTTATTAATAATTTTAAGGTGTTCCATAACTTTTGTTAAAGCTTCAGAATTTTTCAATTTTTCATCATTTTCTAAAGATATTTTTGACCTTTCAAGATTATCTAATAAATTTAACGCTTCCTTGGCAAAAGAAAAACCTCCATATTCAAATGCATCATCTTTTTCTTTTTCAAACCTTCTTCTTTGATTTTCCATTTCTGCAAAAGTTCTAGTCAGCTTATCTTCAAGTTCTGCAATTTTTTCTTCTGGTCCTAATGAATTCTTTTCTATATCTGCATCTTTGTTTGCATCTACTGTATCTTTTTCTTCATCTACGCTAATGTCATTATTTAAATTTTCTTTTTCCATAAGACTGTATATGGTAAGAAATTCTATAATTTCTAGATGTTAAAAAAAAAAATTACTAACATATTAATAGGGTCCAATAATCAAGGTAAAATTGATGAATTTAGAGATTTATTACCAAAATCTGTAAAAATATCTTCAGTAAAAAAATATAAAATCAAGAGTCCGGCTGAAAATAGAAAAACTTTTAGGGGGAATTCTTTATTAAAGGCGAGGTATTTCTCAAAAAAAACTAATAAAATATGTTTAGCTGATGACTCTGGATTAGAAATTAGTATTTTAAATAAAATGCCAGGAATCTATTCAGCAAGATGGGCTGGGAAAAAAAATAATTTTAATACCGCGATTAGAAAAGTTTTTAATAAATTAAATTATAAAGATAAAAATTGGAAAAAAAAAAATATTAAGGCAAGATTTATTTGTGCACTAACAATCTATTGGCCAAATGGTAAATTCATTTCATCTGTTGGAAAAATAGATGGAAGAATTTCAAATTCGAAAAAAGGAAAATTTGGCTTTGGTTATGATCCTATATTTATTCCTAAAGGCTCAACTCTAACATTTGGTGAAATATCAAGACTAAAAAAGTCTAAAATTGATCATCGTATACAGGCATATAAAAATATTAGAAAATTTTTTTAAAACCTTTTTCATTAGTTTCATAAAAATTTAATACATGGGTTATTTTATTCTTATTAATCTCAAAAATTCCAATCATTCCCTTAAATTTGCTTTTTTTGAGAAAAATTTTGTTATCAATTTCATAGTTATTTTGACTCACCAAATAATATACCAGACCAATCAAGTCGTAACTTATTAAGGATAAATGTGTAGGATTTTCCTTATATAAATTTTCATACTCTTTTATAAAACTTTTTAAATTATCTTGATTAATAGAAGGGAAGTACATTGGATGTATATTTTTTTCTTTTATCAATTGTTTATCGAACCATTGATTTAAAGTAATAAATTTAACTTTTTTTGTCGATACATCTGAATATAAAAGAGAGGTTGTAATGCTTCTAAGATTTTCATCAAAATCACAAATAATAATTGAGTCAAAGTTTATCTCTCCAATGGTATCTTTTTTTTTAAATTTTCAATTTTTTTTTCTTTGTTAAAAACATTTGAATTTTCCAGTCTAGCTATTTCATTTTCTAGAGCTTTTCTTCTTTCATCATAATTTGTAAATTCTTTTATTTGATTTGTTATTTTTGTTGGTGTTGCATCATAGTAAAATTTTTTTTTATAATTAATCTTAATATTTTTAATTGCTAAATCTATTTCTTCTCTAAAATCATTTTTTGGTATTAAAATTAGAGTTTTTTTTAAGTTATTTTTTTTTAAAAAAAAATTAATAGTATTTATTTGAGACTCTGCATTAATACCTGAGCTTAAAACATTTTTTGGATTTTTAAAATTTTTATTTGTGAGTGATAAAAAAGTCATTTCACTCCACTTTTCTAAATAAGTTAAGTTATCATTAAAAACTGGCCCAATAACAATCTTGACTCCCTGTGCCTTTAGTTCATTAGCTGAAATCAATGTTTGGTCCGGATTTGAACTTGTGTCTTTTGGAATAACTTCAATAAGTGGATCATTAATTTTATTTATTGCCATTCTTGCAGCCTTAATTATAGATTTTCCTATTTCTGAATTTGGGCCTGTGATTGGAACAAGTAAACCAATTTTAATTTTTTCTGCAGAATATAACGCCGAGTTAGAATTTGATAAAAATATAACTATGATTAAAGATAAAATTTTAAGAATTATTTTCATTTTAATGATATTATAGTTGTTTAATATTAATGATTCCACATCCAGATATAAAAAAAACTAAACTAAAATCAGGTCTATACGTGGTTTCAACACCTATTGGAAATTTAAGAGATATTAGTCTTAGATGTTTAGATATACTTAGAGACTGTGATCACATTCTTTGCGAAGATACCAGGGTCGCACAAAAAATATTAAACAAGTATGATATAAAAGGCAAGCTTATCTCCAACCATAAGTTCAATGAGAAAAAAAATTTATCTAAAATTATTGAAATTTTAAAAAAAGATAAATCAGTATCCATAATTTCTGATGCTGGCACACCTTCAGTATCTGATCCGGGAAGCTTAATAATTAATGAGTGCATAAAAAATAATATTAATATTTTCCCTATACCAGGCCCTTCAGCTGTTACAGCCGCTGTATCTATAAGTGGGTTTAGTGAGAAATATTATTTCTATGGTTTTTTTCCCGAAAAAATTAAAAATATAAATAATGATTTAGAGGAGCTGTCTAAAATTGATGCAGCCATAGTTTTTTTTATTTCTCCAAATAAAATAAATAAAAATATAAAATATTTAAAAACATACTTTTCAGGTAGAAAGATTTTAATTTGTAGGGAAATAACAAAAATTTATGAAGAATATACAAGATGTAATATTGATGACTTAAACAATTATGACTCTCCGTTAAAAGGAGAAATTACAATAGTAATCTCAAACAAAAGAAAATCTGAAAAAAGATCGAATAATTTAGACGAATCAGATAAAAAAATAATACATTCTATGATCAAAAAAAATAGTGTTAAAGACATTGTAAATTTCTTTGATAAATCTCAAAAAAATATTTCTAAAAAAAAATATACGATTTTTGCATTGAGATAAAAAAATGAAATATAGTTTTTTAAAATTTACATTAATATTTTTATTTTTATTTAGCTGTATTGGCACAAGTAGCAAAGGTTTGTTAGGAACTGGAGTAAGCGTTGCATTTGACCCAAGAACTCTTGGTACTCAAATAGACGATTCAATTATGCAAAAAAATCTTGTAGGAAGATTAACAACATTAAATGCTAGTTACTTCATAAATGTGAAAGCAAAAGTGTTGGATGGTAGAATTTTCTTAACTGGGAAAGTAGACACACCAGAAGAGAAATTAATTATAACAAAAAAAGCTTGGGAAATTAAGGGCACAAGATCAGTTAAAAATGATATAAAAGTAAAAGAAGATTTTAATTTCAAAAGATCTGCAAAGGATATTTTAATAACATCTCAATTAAGAACAGCCATGATAATAAGCAAGGAAATAAGTGCAGCAAATTATCAAATAGATACCTATAAAAAAAAGATTTACGTGTATGGGATAGCAATTACTAATGAAGAAAAAAACCTTGTTATTCAAGAGGCAAAAGAAATTTTAGATGTTGAGGATGTGATTGCTAGCATCCTATTAGTTGAAGACCTAAGGATTCAAAAAAACTAACCAAATATTTTAATTAAAATATGGCTCATTATTGAGTTAACAAGTATAAAAATTAACAAGGCAATCCAGTACATAATTGACACTGCACGGTTTCTTTTTCTTCTTAATAATACAAAATTTTTGTCATCCAGTATTGAAATATCTCTTTTTCCAACGACTGGATAATCATAGCTCCATCTCCAAATAGATTTTCCAAATCTATCATCAAGGTCATTGAAGTATTTGATCCATGCAACTGACCATCTAAAAGCAATATATAAAGCTATTAGAAAAAAAATATTAATTAACATATTGACTATTCAAAAAATTATTTACTGTAATCTATTACTCCTGCTGAATATGCTGCAACTGATGCAAGATCTAAAATTTCTGATGTTGATGATCTTAAAGGGGCAATCTCAATTGCCTGTCCTAGCCCTATCAACAGAGGACCAATAATTTTTGCTCCACCTAAGGTTTTCATAATTTTTTGTGAAATTGCTGCACTATGTTGACCAGGCATGATAAGCACATTGGCTTTTCCTACAACTTCTGAAAATGGATAAAGATCTTTATATTCTTCACTTAATGCAACATCTGGCTGCATATCACCATCAAATTTAAAATCTACTTTCTGATTTTTTAAAATATCAACAGATTCTCTTATATGTTTCGTTCTACTAGTAATAGGTTGTCCAAAAGTTGAATGAGATAAAAATGCGACCTTAGGATCAAAACCAAATAGTCTTACCACTCTAGAAGCAGATATAGCAATTTCTGCGAGTTCCTTAGAGGTAGGATATTCATGTACTGTGGTATCAGCTATAAAAACTGTTTTTCCTTTATTTACAATCATATTCAGACCAAACATGATCTCACCTGGCCTTGCATCGACTACTTTGCAAACCTTTTTTAATGAGGCTGAATATCTTCTTGTATTTCCAGTCACCATAGCATCCGCATCTCCACATTCCACCATACATGAGGCCCAAACAACTCTATCATTTCTTACTAATTTATCACAATCTCTTTCTAGAAGGCCTTCTTTCAAATGAAGCTTTTTAAAAAGAAATTTAAGATATTTTTCTCTTAACAATTTATTTTTTGAATTAATTATTTTAATATCAAAATTTTCACTGTAACCAATTTCTTTTAGTTTTTTTTTAACTATTTTATCTTTAGCTATTAGTATAGGTATTCCAAAACCACTATTTTTAAAAGCTATTGCAGCTTTAAGTGTATTTTCATCTTCTCCGTCTGCAAAAACAATTTTTTTTGGATTTTTCTTAATCTTATTATTTATTCCTTGCATAATAGTTACAGAAGGATCAAGTCTTTGTTTTAATTTTTCTTCATACAATTCAAAGTCGACAATTTTTTTTCTTGCAACTCCAGTCTTAATTGCTGCTTTAGCAACTGCAAGCGGTATTACACTAATCAATCTTGGATCAAATGTGGAGGGGATTATATAATCTTTACCATACTTTGGTCTATCCCCACCCATTGCAGCAGCAACTTCATCAGGAACTCTTTTTTTTGCTAGTTGAGCGATTGCATTTGCAGCAGCAATTTTCATTTCATCATTAATTGTCTTAGCTCTTACATCTAAAGCACCTCTGAAAATATATGGAAAACCAATTAAATTATTAACTTGATTTGGATAGTCTGATCTACCAGTTGCAATAATTGCATCATTTCTAACTTCTTCCACTTCTTCAGGGGTGATTTCAGGATCAGGATTTGCACAAGCAAATATTATAGGATTTTTTGCCATTTTGCTTATCAATTTTTTTTTTAAAATTCCTTTTGCTGACAAACCCAGAAAGACATCAGCATTTTCTATTGCATCACTAAGAGTTCTCCTGTTAGTTTTTATCGCAAAAGAAGCTTTCCATTTATTTAAATCTTTTCTTTCATTATGAATAACACCCTTGCTATCAATCATTATAATATTATTTTTCGATATACCCAATTTCTTTATCAAGTTAGTACAAGCCATTGCTGATGCACCAGCACCATTTACAACTATTTTAATATTTTTTATCTTTTTTTTTGTTAAATCTATTGCGTTGGTAAGTGCGGCGTATGTTATAATTGCTGTTCCATGCTGGTCATCATGAAATACCGGTATATCAAGAATCTTTTTTAACTTTTCTTCAATTATAAAACAATCTGGAGCTGCAATATCTTCAAGATTTATTCCACCAAAGCTTTTTGAAAAATTTTTTATTGAATTAATTATTTCATTTGGGTTTTTTGAATCTATTTCAAGATCAATAGCATCTATATCTGCAAATCTTTTAAATAATACAGCTTTCCCTTCCATAACTGGCTTAGAAGCTATTGCACCAAGATTACCAAGACCAAGAATCGCTGATCCATTACTGATAACAGCAACAAGATTTCCTTTTGATGTGTACTCATAAGCTAGTTCAGGATTTTGATATATAGCTTTCACTGGAGCAGCTACACCTGGAGAGTATGCTAATGCCAAATCTCTTTTAGTTGTCATTGGCTTTGATGAAATAATTTCAATTTTACCAGATTTGCCATTATTATGAAATTCCAAGGCTTCTTTTTCAGAATAATGCTCAACTTTATATTTTTTCATTTTTTATATTTAGGTATACAAATTGGATTAAATTAAGACTAATATGATTTATGAACCTCATTAAGTCAACTGGCACATTTAGTTTGTTTACTATGGTTAGTAGAGTTTTAGGCTATCTAAGAGATCTTCTGATCGCTATTTATCTTGGTTCTGGACCCATAGCTGATGCTTTTTTTGTAGCATTTAGAATACCCAATACTTTTAGAAGATTATTTTCAGAGGGTACGTTTAATGCAGCATTTGTTCCTAGTTATTCTTCAGAATTAACTAAGGGAAAAAAAAAAGCTAATCAATTCGCAAATAAAATATTTAATTTACTTTTGATTTTTTTAATTATAACTGTTCTTTTAATTGAAGTTTTTATGCCAGGGTTTATTTTTATTTTAGCCCCGGGTTTTGTTGAAAACACTGATAAGTTAGAAATCACAATATTGCTAACAAGAATTACTTTTCCATTTTTACTTTTTGTAAGTCTTTCATCCTTCTTTTCAGCAATTTTAAATTCACATAATAGATTTGCTGTTGCAGCAGCTGCACCAATTATACTCAATATTTTTTTAATCTTAGTTCTTTTTTTTGGACAATATCTTAATGATCAGTTAGTTTTTTATTTATCTTATGCAGTCAGTTTAGCGGGGATTACTCAAACTTTTTTTTTAATTATTTTTGTTAATAGATTTTATAAACCAAAAATAGATTTTAACTTTAAAAATGACAAAAGAGTAAAACTTTTTTTTAAAAAACTTCTTCCAAGCATCTTTTCTTCCGGCGTTACACAAATTAATATTTTAATAGGTACAATTATTGCATCTTTTCAAGCTAGCGCAGTATCATATTTATATTATGCAGATAGAATATATCAAATCAATTTAGCCATTGCTGGCATTGCTATAGGTATAATTATACTTCCTAATCTTAGTAAATATGTAAAATCTAAAAATAATGTAAAAATAAATTTCATACAAAATAAATCTCTTGAATTAAGTATTTTTTTGAGTTTACCAGCAGCTATTTGTTTGTTATTTGGCTCCAAGGAAATTACCTCTGCTTTATTTGGTTACGGATCTTTTGATGAGCAAAGTGTGAACAATTCTGCCTTAGCTCTATTTTATTTTGCTATGGGATTACCTGCATTTTCAATAATTAAAATATTTTCTAGTTTTTTGTTTGCTAGAGATAATACTAAAACTCCATTTTATTTTTCAGTTATATCAGTTTTAATAAATATTTCTTTAAGTGTTTCATTATTTAATCGAGTTGGTTTTGTCATAATTCCTATTTCCACTTCATTAGCATCATGGATAAATGTAATAATGTTATATATGTATATTAGCAATAAAAAATATTTTAGCTTCAGAGATAATTCATTTTTTTTATATATAAAAATTTTTATTTCCACTACTTTAGCTTCAGCTTTTTTTTTAAGTTTAATTAAATTATTTAAAAACAATTTAATATATGAAAGCGATTATAAACTTTTTTTTATAATTATATTAGTTTTACTAACTTTTACGATTTATATTTTAATATCTGCAATTACAAAAGCTTTCAATAAATCTGATATTAAATTAAAGTATTAATCATAATGTCAAAAAAAATTTTCTCAGGTGTTCAACCAACTGGAAATCTACATCTAGGTAATTACCTTGGTGCAATAAAAAATTTTACAAAATTACAAAATGATAAAAATAATAATTGTATTTTTTGTGTTGTAGATCTACATTCGATTACAGTTTATCAAGATCCTAAGATATTAAAAAAGAATGTGCGGGAAACTGTGGCAACTTTTATTGCTTGTGGGATAGACCCTTCTAAAAGTATTATTTTTAATCAATCTTCAGTTTCAGCTCATTCCGAAGCAGCTTGGATGTTGGGGTGCGTTTCAAGGATGGGGTGGTTAAATAGGATGACACAATTTAAAGAGAAAGCTGGAAAAGATAAGGAAAAAGCAAGTGTTGGGCTTTATGTATATCCTGTTTTAATGGCAGCGGATATATTATTGTACGATACAACTCATGTCCCTGTTGGTAACGACCAAAAGCAGCATTTAGAGTTATGTAGAGATATAGCTCAAAAATTTAATAATGATTTTTCTCAAAAAAATTTTTTTAAAGTTCCAGAGCCATTAATCCAAGAAAATTTTTCCAGAATAATGAGCCTTAAAAATGGTTTAAACAAAATGAGCAAATCAGATCCATCAGACGCAAGTCGAATTAATTTAACAGATACGAATGATCAAATAGTTAATAAAATCAAAAAGGCAAAAACTGACAACTTGGCCATGCCAAAATCTACAAGTGAATTAAAAAATAGACCAGAAATAAATAATCTTATTGAGATTTATTGTAGTTTTACTGATGAAAATTTAGAGACATCATTAAAAGAGTTAAGTGGCAGAAGCTTTTTAGATTTGAAGAGTCTTATATCTGATATTTTAGTTGAAAAAATAGGACCAATAGGAAAAAAAATAAATGAATTATTAAAAGATGAGGCACATCTTGATAAAATTCTGGAGGAAGGAAGTGAGAAAGCACACAATATAGCTAATAAAAAAGTTAAAGAACTTAAGAAAATTATTGGTCTAGTATGATAATTTAGCACTTTAATTTTATAAATTAAGTAACTATATTAATGCCATGTACATTCAAACAGAAAAAACTCCAAATCCAAACTCTCTTAAGTTTATACCGGGTAAAATTGTATCTAGTTCTGGCTCATTTGAAGTAACAAAAAAAGACCAAGTAAATAATAATTTAATAAGAAATTTGTTATCCATCAGTGGGATCGAGGGTATATTTTTATCTAAAGATTTTATTTCAATTAATAAAAATGATGAAACATCATGGGAAGATATTAAACATATTGCCATCTCATTAATAAATGAACATTACATATCTGGAAATGAAGTCATTATTGATAAATCCATTAATGAAACATCTATTGATGAAAATCTACCTGAAATTGAAAAACAAATTATTGATTTATTGGAGACGAAAGTTAAGCCAGCAGTTGAGAGAGATGGTGGTGATATTAAATTTAAAGAGTTTAAAAATGGTATTGTAAAAGTGGAACTAAAAGGGAGCTGTTCAGGCTGCCCCAGTTCAACTATGACGTTAAAAAATGGAGTACAAAACCTCCTATCCCATTATATTCCTGAAGTTAAAGCAGTAGAAGCAATTTAATTTTATTTTAACATGATTATATTAAATCTTGCATATAATAAGAAGTTATTTAGATTTTATAAAATTTTAAAAAAAAAAATAAATTTAATGGCTAGATTTGACAAAAATGAGAGTATAACTTTTCAAAAACTCCTAAAGAGTTTTTATAAAACCTGTTTGGCGAGTTTGGTAATTATAGGCTTTTTTTCAATAACGCCAAAAATAATAGATTTCAAAAAGCAACTAGATCTAAATAACTTTGAAGCAGAAAATAAATCTAAACTCATAATAGAAAGAATACTGAATGGTGAAAATTTTGATGAAATTATGGAGGAGAAAAGTGACTCAGATACATCTTTTATATATGATGATGTTTTAGTCGAGGAAACCCCAAGTAATGACGATGAAAGGTTGAACGCCATAGTTCTCCAGGAATTATTTAAAACAATAGATTACAATCTCAAAGATGTAAGAAAAAATAAAATTGTTAAACCTGTCGATTTAAGATTTTTGCCAAGAGAAATTAAAAATATAGAAAACACCAAAGAAAGAAAAAATTTATTTATAAAAATAATTTTACCGTTAATTATTGAGGAAAATGATAAGATTTTAAAGAACAGAAAAATTCTATTCTCTATATTAAACAAAAACTCAAACTCTGAAGCAGAGCTAAAATGGCTTAATGCTAGATTTAAACAGTATGGTGTTAAAAGTAAGGATGTATTATCACTTAAAATTAGAATGGACGTTATTCCAATATCATTAACAATTGCTCAGGCCGCGAAAGAGACTGGCTGGGGTACATCCAGGTTCGCTATTGAAGGAAATGCCTTATTTGGCCAATGGACATATTCAGGAAGTGGTATCAAGCCCCTAAAAGCAAACAGTAATGAAAATCATAAAGTTATGAAATTTCAAATATTAAAAGCATCAGTAAGAGCCTATCATAGGAACTTAAATACTCATAGTAGTTATAAAAAATTTAGAATGAAAAGAGCAGAAGCAAGAGATAACGAGGAAAGTTTAGACAGCATTTTACTCGCTGATTATTTAGATAAGTATGCAGAGACTGGTTTAGAATATACTAAAATTTTAAAAAAAATCATAGTTCAAAACTCTTTAAAAGAATTCGACGATGTTAAACTTTTAAAGAAAAAAAGTAATTCAAAAAAACAAATTTAGTCTTTAATAGTAAACTGTATTCCTAACCATCTCCATCCCTCTTTATCTTGTAGAGAACAATTTACTCTGCCTCTTCTAAAACTGAATTTTTCCTTAAATTTTAATTTTAAACTATTGTCTTCAATTATAGTTAAAGTCTTAGACCATTCCGATCCATCATTCGAATAGCAATTAATTTTTTCAATATTTTTCTGATCATTAAAAAAAACTATTTTCATATCTGGTGGGTTATTTTTATAATTATCTATAAATTTATCTTCAGGTAATATGTTTTGATATTGCAAGGGTAATAGATCAACAAGAAAATTAAATCTTTTTAAATCACCATATTTTTCATTTATAGGAAATCTGGGTAATTCATAATTATCTTTATTTATATCTATAACACCTGAATTTTGACCAAAAGCATATGTAAATTTTTTCTCAATATATTCTTTCTGAACCAAACTATACTCACCAAATGGATAAGAAAAGAAAATGGGATTATAGCCAATTTTTTTCTCAAAAATCTTTGAGGATATATCTATGTCTTTTTTAAAGTCTTCAAATGAAAATTTTACAAGATATTCGTGAGTATGTGAGTGATTTCCAATGAACCCAAAAGAGCTACTTTCAATTTCTTTAATTTGTTCCCAAGTCATATATCCTTTTTTGCCAACAGCTTGTGTTGAAACAAAAAGTATAAAGGGAATTTTTTTCTGTTTTAAGTAAGGCCAAGCATTTTCATAGAATGACGTGAATGCATCATCAATCGTCAATAAAAATTTTTTTTCTTTTTTTGGTTTATGAAAATCTAAATTAAATTTAATTGGGTTATAAAAGTCAAAATTTTTTTTCTTTATTATTTCCATTTGATTTTTAAAATCACTCATATTAATATTTGTCGAAGGATATTTAGTTTCATCAAATCGATGATATATAAGTGAAACTATTCCTTTATCTGATAAATCAATTTTTTGATCATTAGCAGATAGATTTGAAAAAATAAAAATGTTAAAAAGAATTAATATTATGAATTTTTTAATCATTAATGCAGCATCAGATAGGGTTCATTTCTTTTCGTATTATGATAACAAAACATATTCCAAGTCTTTTTTAGCTAGTAAATTAAATTTCGAAAAAATTGTATCCATTTTATTTAAATATTTAAAAAATAATAATATACATTTAAAAAAAATTAATAATATACTTGTAAATCAAGGACCAGGTAGATTTTCAAGCCTGAGGATCTCTATTGCTATAACAAAAGCTATTT